>WLNV01000134.1 GCA_009699615.1 Actinomycetota bacterium | reverse complement strand
GCTTCGCCTTCTTCTCCTGCCAGGACTACACCTTCGGCTACTACAACGCGCACGCCGCGATGGCCAAGGATGACCTTGATTTCGTCGTCAACCTCGGCGACTACATCTACGCCGAGGCCTACCACAAGGCCGGCGCCGACGGGGTTCGTACCGATCCGGGCGGCGAAGCGGTAACGCTGAAGCAGTACCGCGACAAGTACAAGCTCTACCGCACCGACGCCAACCTGCGCGCGATGCACGCCAACTTCGCGATGGTCTCAACTTGGGACGACCACGAGGTTGTCGACAACTACGCTGGCGGCGCAGGCGCTGACGGCGGCCTCGCACCAGCGAAGAAGTACACGCTCGCACGCCAGAAGGCCGGCTACCAAGCGTTCTTCGAAAGCATGCCGATCAGTCCGATCAAGGGCGGCCCAGGGCAGCGGATCTACCGCTCGCTGCGCTTCGGCAAGCACGTCGAGATCATCATGCTCGACGAGCGTCAGTACCGCGAGAACCAGCCGCTGGATGACGCTGGAATGGTTGACCTGACCAATCCGGCCAACGTTGACGCGATCAAGGCGCCGCGCCAGTACCTCGGCGACAAGCAGCTCGCCTTCCTCAAGGAACGGCTGAAGAACTCGACCGCCACTTGGAAGGTGATCGCCAACGAGACGATGATGATGAACACCAAGTTCGGCGCCACAACCGATTACAACCTCGACGACTGGACCGGTTATCAGGCCCAGCGCACCGATGTTCTCGGCTACATCCGCGACAACTCGATCAAGAACGTAGTCTCGGTCGTCGGCGACATCCACACCTTCGCCGCCGGCGATCTGCGCGTAGCCGACGACGACGCGACGCCGGTGGGTACGGAATTTGTTGGTGGCTCGATCAGCTCGCAAGGACTCGGTGACGGTGGGCTGAGGGCAGCGGTCGGCATCGGCGCGCCTGAGGACGCAACCAAGCCTTTCCCACGCACAGGCAAGGCGATCTACGACATCCTGCTCGGCGCCAACCCGTGGCTGAAGAACGGCGACGTTGACCACCACGGGTATGGCCGCATCAAGGCTGACGGGGCCGGCTTTGGCTGCGACCTCGTGCGGATGAAGACGATCAAGCAGAAGTCGACCGCGAAGATGCCGCTCAACGACCCGGCCGGCGATCCTTGGAACGGCATCAGCGGCACCTTCTCTTGGACCGTCAAGCCAGGCCAGGCCGGGCTTAGCGGCTAGCTGCCGTCGCGCTAGGCTCAGGCCCGATGTCTGAGCAGCAAACCGATATCAAGATCAGCAGCCCCGCGGCGTCCGAGGTGGAGACCGCGGCCGTTGTGGCAGCTCTGCGGCGCTTTCTTGACGACAACGCCCCGGCGCCCGCGACAGACGGGCAACAGCAGCCTGCTTGGCTCGCCGCCGCACTCAGCGAAGGCGTCCAGCGCCAGCCACAGCTACCGGTCGGCTGGGCCGAAAGCCGGGCCTGAAGCGCAATGAACCGGAATCCCTCCAATCCGCTCTGCGGGTAAGCTCCCCGGCCGAATGTTCAGTTCAATTCTGATCGCCAACCGTGGCGAAATTGCACTCCGCGTAATCCGCTGCTGCAAGGAGATGGGGATCAAATCGATCGCCGTCTACTCCGAGCTCGACCGTGATGCGCTCCACGTTCAGGCCGCCGACGAGGCCTACCTGCTCGGCCCCGGTCCGGCCGCTGAGAGCTACCTCAACGTCGACAAGCTGCTCGAAGTAATCAAGGAGAGCGGCGCCGAGGCCGTCCACCCCGGCTACGGCTTCCTCGCCGAGAACGCCCCCTTCGCCCAGTTGCTCGCCGATAACGGAATTGTCTTCATCGGCCCACCGGCCAGCGCGATCGAATCGATGGGTAGCAAGACGTCGGCGCGCGAACTGATGCAGGCCGCCGGCGTGCCGATCGTCCCCGGCACAACGGAGACGGTTGAGAACGTCGAGCTCGCCCGCAAGATCATCGACGAAGAGGTCGGCTACCCGGTCGCGATCAAGGCCTCGGGCGGTGGCGGCGGCAAAGGCTTCCGCGTCGCGCTTACCGCCGATGAGCTCGAAGAGGCATTCGAAGGAGCCTCACGCGAGGGCGAGAAGTTCTTCAGCGACGGACGCGTCTACATCGAGCGCTACCTGCCGAACCCGCGCCACATCGAAGTTCAGATCCTCGCCGACACGCAGGGCAACACGATCCATCTTGGTGAGCGTGACTGCTCAATCCAGCGCCGTCACCAGAAGCTGATCGAAGAGGCGCCTGCCGCCGCCTGGGTCGTTGACGAAGAGCTACGGGCGAAGATCGGCAAGATCGGCGTCGATGCCGCAAAGGCGGTCGGCTACGTCGGTGCTGGAACGGTCGAGGGGATGCTGCAGGACGGCGAATACTTCTTCCTTGAGATGAACACGCGCGTTCAGGTTGAGCACTGCGTGACCGAGATGGTGACCGGGATCGACATCGTGCGTGAAGGAATCCGCGCCGCCGCCGGTGAGCCGCTGTCGGTAACGCAGGATCAAGTCCAGATGCGCGGCCACGCGATCGAGTGCCGCATCAATGCCGAGAACGCTGCGAAGAATTTCGCCCCCGCCCCAGGCAAGATCGGCCGCTACATCGAACCTTCGGGGCCCGGCGTGCGCGTTGACTCCGGAGTCGGCGAGAACGGCGAAGTGACTCCGATGTACGACCCGATGGTCGCCAAACTGATCGTCTGGGACGTCGACCGCGAGCACGCGACAGCGCGGATGCTGCGCGCGCTTGGCGAATACGAGATCGAAGGGCTGACGACACTGATCCCGTTCCACAGCGCGCTGCTGGCAACAGAGCAGTGGGCCAAGGCCGAAACCTGCCGCGACCTGACCGAAGACAAGGCGTGGCTGAAGTCGACCGCACCGGAGAAGCCCGTCGAGCGGATTGACGCTGACGGCGTAGAACAGCTTGAGCAGCAGTACACGGTCGAAGTTTCAGGCCGCCGCTTCGACGTCAACGTGATCGGCCCGCCGCCCAGCGGCGGAGCGCCGGCAACCGGCGGCGCCGCGGGGCCGAAGCCGAAGCGCGGCGAACGGAAGAGCAGCAGTGGCGGTGGCGCTGACACGCTCGAAGCTCCACTCCAGGGCAACATGTGGAAGGTCGTCGTAAAGGCCGGCGACAAGGTCGAAGAGGGCCAGCTGCTCTGCATCATCGAAGCGATGAAGATGGAGAACGAGATCACCGCGCACAAGGCCGGCACGATCGCCGAGCTCCCAATCACAGAAGGCGCGCCAATCGGCGCCGGTGACACAATCGCCCGGATCGTCAGCGACGCGCCCGCCGAATGAGCGAGCACCGCGTCTGGGTCGCCTCGGTCGCCGAGGCCGACGAAGTAACGCGGCTGCTGATCGGCTTTCGCAACGACCTTGGTTACGACTGGCCAAGCGATCAGTCCTTCGTTGACGGCGTGGCGAAGCTGATCAGTGGCGACTCAACCGACTATCTGCTCGGCGCGATCGGCGAAGGGCCAGCGGCCGGCGTCTGCCAGCTGCGCTTCCGCTACGGGCTCTGGCAGGCAGGCAACGACTGCCTGCTTGAGGATCTCTTCATCGAAGAGCCTGCGCGCGGCAGCGGCCTCGGACGGGCGATGACGGAGTTTGCGATTCAGCACGCATCAACCACGCGCGACAGCCGCCGTATTGAACTTGACGTCAACGAAGAGAACAAGCCGGCGCTGAAGCTCTACGAATCGCTCGGCTTCGGAATCAAGAACAGCCACGGCGGCCGTGACCTCTACCTGCGCCGCAACCTCGGCGCGGACGCCTAAGAGCCCGGCTCGGCTTCGACCTTCAGCAAGTTGGCAGCGTGAATTCTCTGCTGCTCGCCATCGCGGCGCGCCAGCGGCAACTCGAGCGTCTCGAGGTAGTTCAAGTCCTCAGCGAGTATTGCGAGCGCGCGAGTGCGGTCCAGCACCGCGCCATGGCCGGGAATCACGTGCTCCGAACGTTCAACCAGCTCACGCAGCCGCTCCAGCGTGGCGCGATAGGCGGAGCGCGAACCACCGCCGGAGAGCATCGGTATTTCAACAGGGGAGAGATAGTCGCCGCAGATAAGCACCTCAGCCCACGGCACGAAGATCGCCATCCCGTCGGCGGTGTGACCCCCTGTTGGATAGAGCTCCAGCTCCTGATCACCGATCTCCAGCACGCCTGGCACCGGCAGCGCCTGGACCTGCCCGAGCGAAAGCGGGGCCGGCCGCTCAACGTAGTTCTGCTCGTCGAACTTGCGGAGCTCGCGCGCCGCTGCCCCTGGCTCCGCGGCAAGTCGCGCCGAGCTGGTCTCGCAACAGCCGAGCGCCAGCCCCGGGAAGGCCAGGCGGCCGAGCAGGTGATCCCAGTCGGCGTGGGTCGCCAGCAGCCCGCTGCAGCTCCAACCAACGTGCTCGAGCACTCCTCCGAGCGCCTCGAGCTCCTCCGGCAACGGCGGCGAATCGACGACAAACGTCTCGTCTCCGCGGTGGACGATCGTGCAGTTGGTCTGCCAGTACGCCGAGCGGCCAACGAGTACGTCCTCGTGTAGCGCCACGACCCTCACAGCAAGGGCTTCCTAGGCGGCGCCGAGAAGTTTCGCGGCGGCCAGCAATGTCTTGACCTCGGCCGTTGGCTTCTTCTCACTCGGCTCAAGCTTGCGCTTCGTGCGGTTAACCCAGATAACGGGAACCTTGGCCTTCAGCGCAGGAAGGACGTCGGCCTCGTAGCCGCAGCAGATGTGGACCCAATCCTTCTTGCCTCCAACGCGGCGCGCGAACTCTTTGAAGTGCGCCGGCTCAGGCTTGTAGGAGCGGACCTGCTGCGCGGTTACGACAAGTCCGAACTCGAGCGGCAGGTAGCGGCGCGTTTCGCCAAGCAGACGGTCATCGATGTTGGAGATCAAGCCGGTCTCGAACTTCTTTGCGAAGCGCCCGAGCTGCAAGTTGGTCTCCTTGAACGGACGCCAGCGGAGAATCGAATCGGGCAGGAAGCCTGCCCGCGAAGGCTCAAGATCCCACTCGATCTCGTCCGCGATCTGCATCGCAACTCGGCGCAGAACCTCGGCGTAGAGCTCGTAGGAGCCGCTTTGGATCTCGTGCTGAAGTTCAACGAAGCGGGCGAAGACGGCGTCCGGATCAGCGATCTCGAAGTCGCTCCGCTTGGCCTCCGTGGCGAACGCGGTCTTAACACCGGTCTCCCAATCGATCAGAGTTCCATAGACATCGAAGGTGACCCATTTGGGTTT
>WLNV01000133.1 GCA_009699615.1 Actinomycetota bacterium | reverse complement strand
GACGTCGTTCCCGGCGGACCGTTCGAGATGGCCGGCTGGCGCAAGCGGATCTACTGCGCACTTTCGCGCAATGCCGCCAGCCCAACCGATTACTTCTGCCTGCCAACGGACCGCACGATCACCGTCGGTTCACAGCTGGCGCTCTAGCTCAGCGACTCTGGCGCGGGCTCTGGCTGTCGCCGTTCTGCCGGGTAGCTTCTACTGACATTCCGATAGGCGACGAATGGGTCGCCTCGAGAGGCAGTTATCTCACCAACATCACGATGGGCTTGCGCGGCTGTGGCAGTTGGAGCGCTCGCTGGAGGCCTCGTTGCCTGCGGCTCAAGCGACTCGACCACGACCGCAGCAAGCACGACGACGGCAGTGACGCCAGCAAACGTGGTCCACAATGCCGAGGGCGCTTCGCTGGTCTGGCAGGCCTACCAAGATGCGCTTGTAGAGGGCGACACGACAGTCGCCTGCCGTTTCATGGCCGAAGCAATGACCGCGGCGGAATGCAAGGCGGCTATTGGAGGCACCACATCAGCCGAGGCCGAGGCAGTGCTGCGGAAGTTGAGCGCCAAGGAAGCGAAGTTCACGTTCACAGTTAACGGCGACACGGCGACCCCTTCTGCCGCCCAAGTTGAGGCAGCTGGCGTTTCACCGTTCACCCTGACCTATGCCGATGGAACATGGGAGCTGACGAAGACCAACTGATCTACGTGGCAGAGCGCTAGGCGAATTCCAGTGCTCTAGGAGAACGATTCAAGGCCCGGCGCTACGGCGCCGGGCTTGAATTCAGCGGCAAGCTCGTACTCGACGACGCCGGCCAGCAGGTAAGGGTCCTCACTAAAGAGTGCGAGCGCCTCCTCGCGGCTGCCAGCGCTGAGCACAAGCGCCGAGCCATCTCCTTCGGCGCGTCGGCCGCTAGCGACAAGGTTGCCGGAAGCGACGAGCCCGCCGATGAACTTGAGGTGCTCTTCGCGGTGCGAGTCAACCTCTTCGATCGGCGCTGTGTAGTTCCCAAAGATCACGAACATCGCTCAATCAGACCAGATTGCGCTCTGTTCTGCTTAGCGCTGGCCTTGGGCGGCGACTTTGAGGATTGAACCGTCGATCAACCACTCGACCGGTGCCAGGTCGTCGGTGTAGACGTCGCCGCCCGGTAGCGGCGGGCTGAGGCGCTGCGCGGCTTCACGAGCGACCGGCCGCAGCGCCGCTGGCATAGCGGCCGAGTTGGCGCTGGCGGCTAGCTGCTGCGCCGATGCCGGTCCGTTTGCGCCGAGCAGGATCGTGCTGACGCGCTGGCTTGGATCCCGCAGAACGGTCTTGAAGTGCGTCTTCATCGTCGCCGCCAGCGAAGCCTCGAGCTCGGCACTGCCCTCCGGGTGGCCGACGTTGACCATCACCACGCCGCCCGGGTTTAGATGCTCAGCAACCGACGAGAAGAACTCCGTCGTCGTCATGTAGAACGGGATGTACGGCTGGCGGTATGCGTCAACGAGGATCGCGTCCCACTTGCGATCACTGCGGCGCAAAAAGGGGCGCGCGTCGGCTGTGTGGAGGTGGAGGTTTGGGCCGCGAAGGTCGAAGTAGCGTCGACCGGCTTCGCTCAGTTGGCCGTCGATCTCAACCCCGTCGACGCGGGCATCAGGGTAGAAGTGGCCGTAAGCGCGGGCGACGGTGCCGCCTGCGTTGCCAAGTACCGCCAGCGAGCGTGGCTCGCTATCCCTGGCAGCCCAAGGAAGTACCAGAGCCTCGTCCCAGTAGTTGTTTGTGAGCCAGCTGCCGGGCCGGTAGACGGAGTGGACGGCCTGCCCTTCGTTCAGCTCCAGCCATCGCTCACCGTCGCTGAACTGAACCACTCGCGCGTACTGGTATTCGGTCTCGCTCTCCCAGACAACCGTCGACGCGTCGGCGCTCTTAATCGTGCCGACCGGCGCGAACAGCGCGACGATGATCAGCAACGGCAACGCAAGCCAGCGCCAGCTGAGCGCGGGTAGAGCGACGAGCGCCAGCGAGAGCGCAAAGACGATGAAAGTGCGGCGCGTTCCGAGCAGCGGCACCAGCAGCAGCGCGCTGAGGAAGACGCCGACCAAGCTGCCGACAGTTGAGATCGCGTAGAGCCGCCCGGCGACGTTGCCGGCCTCATCTGCCGTCTTGACGCTCAGCCGCACGGCGTAGGGCGCGACCGCACCCAGAACCATCACGGGGAAGGCGATCAGCACCATCACGGCGATCAAAGAGCCGACGAACGCCCCGGCCTCGACCTGGTCGAGCGCCTTGACGGAGACACTGAGGAACGGTCCTGCGATGAACGGCACTAGCGCCAGCAATGCCGCCGCGATCATCACGAGGCGCGAGAGTCCGGCGACGGTTGGATCGCGATCGGCGAGCCTGCCGCCGTACCAGTAGCCAATGCTCAGGGCAACGAGAACGGTCGCGATCGTGTTTGCCCAGACGATCGTTGAGGCACCAAACCATGGTGCCAACAGGCGCGCCGCAGCAATCTCCGCTCCAAGCGATGCGGCGCCAACTACGGCGACGATCGCAACGGTCAGACGATGTATTCGACGAAGTCCTTCTTGCGCGCGCCGCAGACAGGGCAGTACCAAGTGTCGGGGATCTCCTCGAACTGCATTCCCGCAGGGATGCCACCGTCAGGGTCGCCCTCTGCCGGGTCGTAGATGTATCCGCACGACTCGCAGATCCACTGTTTCACTGCTGCGCTGTCAGTCATGGCTGAAACGGTAGCGCAGCGCAGCAGCGCCGGGCGCGCCCGTTACGCTTCAGCCGTGGAGTTCAAGAAGCCAGCGCCGGGTGAGGAACTGAACGAGTCGGGCGAAGCGACCGTTCCGCGCCAAGCGGCCTCCGTGATTCTTCTGCGCGGCGGCTCCGAAGCGCTCGAGTTGCTGCTTGTTCAGCGCACGCCCGATGCCCGCTTCATGGGTGGCTTCTGGGTATTCCCCGGTGGCGCGGTCGATGCCCATGAGGGCGAAGGCGACGAGGCGCACCGCTTGGCGGCCGTGCGCGAGCTCGACGAAGAGGCCTCGGTTGGGGGGATCGCGCCCGCCGAGCTGGTCAAGTTCTCACGCTGGATCACGCCGGCAGCCGTGCAGATCCGGTTTGACACCCACTTCTTCCTGGCCGCCGCGCCGGAGGGCGCAACGCCCGTGGTTGACGGCAGCGAGATCGTCGACCATCTCTGGCACACGCCACAGGGCGCGCTCGACGCCTACGGGCGCGAAGAGCTCCCGCTCGTCTTCCCAACTATCAAGCACCTCGAACAGTTCGCCAGGTTCAACAGCGCCGATGCCCTGATCGAGCACGCAGCGCAGCAGAAGGTGGAGCCGGTCGAACCGCGGATCCTGATGGAAGGTGAAGTGGCGCGGGTGTTGCTGCCGGGCGAACCCGGTTACGACTGAGGCGCTTCTTCAGCGGGCGCTTCGTCGACCGCAGCCTCGTCGTCGGATGCGCCCTCAGCTTCGCCTGCGCCATCGTCAATGGCTGCCGGTTCGGGGACGCCCCCACCCTCCTGCTGAAGTCGGTAGAGCGGAGCTACGACGTTCACCAGAGGCACAAGCTTGAGGATCACTGCAACTGGCCCCTGAGCCTTCATCTTGCTCTGCGCCAGCGCCGTGATGATGTTGATCTCGCCAAGCCAGAAGCCCTGAGCGGTGTCGCCCGGCATCGCCAGAATCGCCGCCGGACGGAGCTTGCTTTCGCCGAACTCAACCTCAACCGGCTGGTCGGCTTCAAGCTTCATCGTGATCTGCGCCTTGGGCGCGACCGTCTCAAGCCGCACGATCGTCCCCACGCGCTGGAACTCGCGCGCATTATCGGGGTCGGTGGCGGCCGCCTTGAGGCAGGCGCCGAGCGAAGCGTAGATCTCGTCTGCGGATGAAAAGTGGGCCACGAAGCTCTCAGAGTAGTCACAGCGCCTCCGTGCTGCCGCCCCGCCAGCAGCGAGAGCCGCCGCTTGGTAGGTTTGGCAAGTCCCCGCGAGTAGGAGAAATACGATGTCAACCAAGACCGTAAAGCTCGAAAACTTCATCGGCGGCAAGTCCGTCCCGACGACAGGAGAAGGCGTCCACGAGGTTCGTAACGCCGCAACCGGGGAAGTAATCGCAGAGATGGGCATCTCCAGCGCCGCCGATGTTCAGGCCGCCGTCGATGCCGCAACCGCGGCCTTCCCCGAGTGGCGCGACGCAACGCCTTCAGAGCGCAGCATGGCGCTGCTCAACATTGCCAACGAACTGGAGGAGCGCGGCGAAGAGCTGTCGAAGATCGAGTCGCTCAACACCGGTAAGCCACTGGCACTGACAATCAGCGAGGAGATTCCGCCGGCCGCCGATCAGATTCGCTTCTTTGCCGCGGCAGCGCGGATGCTCGAAGGACGGGCGACGGCTGAATATATGGCTGGCCACACATCATCGATCCGCCGCGAGCCGATCGGCGTCATCGGTCAGATCACTCCTTGGAACTACCCCTTCATGATGGCCGTCTGGAAGTTCGCGCCTGCGCTCGCCGCTGGCAACACGATCGTGCTGAAGCCGTCGGAGAACACACCGATGTCAACACTCTGGCTCGCCGAGATGATGCAGAAGCACCTTCCCGAAGGTGCCTTCAACGTCGTTCTGGGCGCCGGCGAGACCGGCGAGCAGATCGTTCGCAACGAGGGGATCAGCATGGTCTCGCTGACCGGTAGCGTCCGCGCAGGCAAGGCCGTCGCGGCGGCCGCCGCTGACACGCTCAAGCGCGTCCACCTTGAGCTTGGTGGCAAGGCACCTGTAATTGTCTTCGACGATGCCGATCTCGAAGCAGCGGCAGAGGGAATCGCCGGCGCCGGCTACTACAACGCTGGGCAGGATTGCACGGCGTCAACGCGCGTGATTGCCGCCCCCGGCCTCTACGGCGATCTCGTTGACGCACTCGCCGAGGCAGCGAAGGGAACCGTCTACGGCGATCCGCTCGACGACAACACCTACATGGGTCCGGTAATCAGCCAGGCGCAGCTTGATCGCGTCAGTGGCTTCATCGAACGCGCACCGTCGCACGCCCGCATCGCTTCCGGCGGCAAGGCACCGGAGAATGGCGGCGGCTTCTGGTTCGAGCCGACCGTTGTTGCAGACCTCAAGCAAGACGACGAGATGATCCAGAACGAGATCTTCGGTCCGGTTGTCACCGTCCAGCAGTTCAGCGATGAAGCGGAAGCGCTGGCTTGGGCAAACGGCGTCAAGTACGGGCTCGCTTCGAGCGTCTGGACGCGCGACCACGG
>WLNV01000132.1 GCA_009699615.1 Actinomycetota bacterium | reverse complement strand
GCTCGGCGGCGATCGGCGAGGTAACCGATACGCGCCTGATGCGGATCTACTCGGATGCTGAACTGGTTGGCGAGATGCCGGTCGAAGCGCTCGTTGATGACTGCCCGATTTACGATCTCGCGCCGCAGAAGCCGAGCGAGCCGCTCTATTCGCCGCCTATCGCTCGACTGGATGGCTCGGAGAGCCTTGGCGACGCGCTGCTGGCGCTGGTTGGCTCGCCGAATGTCGCTTCGCGTCGCCCGCTCTTTGAGCAGTACGACCCGATTGTCCAGTCGCGCACCGTCCGCCGCCCCGAACAGGCCGACGCGGCCGTGCTCGCACTGCCGAATGGCAGCGCGCTCGCTGTCAGCATCGACGGCAATGGTCGGCGCGTGGCGGCCGACCCTTACCGAGGCACGCTCGGCGTAGTGCTCGAGTGCGCCTCGAATCTGGCCTGCGTAGGTGCCAAGCCGCTGGGTACGACCAACAACCTCAATTTCGGCAACCCGGAGAAGCCGCACGTCGCCTGGCAGCTGACCGAGGCTGTGCGCGCGATCGCCGACGCCTGCACCGCGCTCGAGGCGCCGATTGTCGGCGGCAACGTTTCGCTCTACAACGAGGGCGCCTCCGGGCCGATCTACCCGACGCCGGTAATCGGCATGGTCGGGCTGCTTCCCGATGCAACCCGCGCCGGCCGTCTCGGCTTCGTCGAAGAGGGCGAGATGATCGCGCTGGTCGGCCCGTTCCAGCCGTCGTTGGATGCAAGCGAGCTCTCGAAGCTGCGCGGAGAAGCGCTGCCCGACGGTCTTCCGGACGTCGCGATCGAAGCGGTTCGCGATGCGCAGGCCGCCGTCCGCGGCGCCGTTCGCGATGGACTGATCGACTCGGCTCATGACATCGCCGAGGGTGGAATCGCGACCGCGCTGGCGGAGTGCGCGCTGGCTGGTTCGATCGGAGCTTCGGTTGAGATCGCCTCTGCCGACGATCCTTGGCAGGCATGCTTCGGCGAGGCTCCCGGCGGGTTCATCTGCTGCGGCCACGCAACCGCTCTGGCGCAGCTCGGGGAGCGGACGACCGTGACGGTGATTGGGAAGGTTGGCGGCGACCGGCTTGAGATTGATCTGGGTGCGCAGAAGATCGATCTTGCGTTGGATGAGCTGCGCCAGCGGCACCGCGCATTGGAGTCTGTTTTCCAATGATCGGGGCCAGCAATTACGGCCTATTCTGCGGCCCTCGGTGGTACTCTCTACGGACTCTGCCACGCATGGCTACCGGATGGGATTCATGACCGAGCAGGCCTCCTTTGATGAGCGCGACGGGCCCCGCGACGAGTGCGGCGTCTTCGGCATCTATGCCCCAGGCAAGGAGGTTGCGCGGCTCGCCTACTTCGCGCTTTACGCACTCCAGCACCGCGGTCAGGAATCGGCCGGAATTGCCGCCGCCGACGATGGCGGCTTCATCATCACGCAGCGATCTCTGGGCCTTGTAAGCCAAGTCTTCAAGGAGCACGATCTGCGCGCTCTGGACGGCGACCTCGCAATCGGTCACGTTCGATACTCGACGACAGGTTCGAGTGGCTGGGAGAATTCGCAGCCGGTTCATCGCACCGGCAACGCCACCAGCAGCGGCCGCGAGTTGGCGCTGGCACACAACGGCAACCTGACCAACGCCGTTGAGCTTCATGCCGAGCTGCGCGCGCAGGGAGTCGAGTTCACGTCAACCTCGGATTCAGAGATCATCGCCGCGCTGATCGCCGATGATCCAAGCCCGACAGTTGAGGAATCGGTCTGCGCCGTCATGCCACGTTTGCAGGGAGCCTTCTCGACCGTCGTGATGACGAGCGAGCGCGTCGTCGCCTTCCGCGACCCGGCTGGCGTGAGGCCGCTGGTACTCGGCCAGATCGACGACAGCTACTGCGTCGCCAGTGAGTCATGCGCGTTGGACATCATCGGCGCGACCTACATGCGGGACGTGCTGCCGGGCGAGATGGTTTCGATCGGCGCCGACGGGATCCGCACGCAGATGGTGGTCGAAGGTGCTCGCGAAGCCTTCTGCCTCTTCGAGTACATCTACTTCGCTCGCCCCGACTCGAAGATGAACGGCACCGTGCTTCAGGCTGCGCGTGGCCGGATGGGCGAGGCGTTGGCGCGGGAGCATCCGGCGCCGAGCGCCGACCTCGTAATCGCCGTCCCCGACTCAGGCAACGCCGCCGCCCGCGGCTACGCGCGCGAGAGCGGCCTGCCGCAGGACGATGGCTTCGTCAAGAACCGTTACGTCGCGCGAACCTTCATCCAGCCTGGTCAAGAGCTGCGTAAGCAGGGGTTGCGACTGAAGTTCAATCCGCTGCCGGAGATTGTTGGCGGCAAGAAGCTGGTAGTCGTCGACGACTCGATCGTGCGCGGCAATACGACGCGCCAGATTGTCCAAATGTTGCGCGATGCAGGCGCGCTTGAGGTTCATCTGCGGATTTCGGCGCCGCCGATTCGAAACCCGTGTTATTACGGCGTTGACATGTCAACGCGCGAAGAGATGATCGCCCACGGCAAGACGGTTGACGAGATCGCCGAAATGCTCGGCGCCGACTCGCTCGCCTACGTTTCGCTCGAGGGCGTTTACGGCGCCGTCGAGGGTGAGCCGGCAAACCACTGCGATGCCTGCTTCTCGGGTAACTATCCGCTTCCGGTTGCGGAAGAGGGCAACAAGCTGGCGCTTGAGTCACAGCTTCCGATGGCGCCAACATCGGCTTGACCGCAGCGATGACCGACCCGAACGCTGCGCTTACCGAGATATTCGGCTTCGATCACTTCCGCCCCGGGCAGCAGGAAGCCGTCGAAGGCGCGCTTTCCGGCCGTGACGTGCTGTTGGTGATGCCGACAGGCGCAGGCAAGTCGCTCTGCTACCAACTACCGGCGCTGCTGCGCGACGATCTCTCAATCGTCGTCTCGCCGCTCGTCTCGCTGATGCTCGATCAGGTTGAGTCGCTTGAGCGGCGAGTCGGCGGCAAGGTTGCGCTGATCAACGCCCAGCAGGATGCGGCGACCAACCGCGAGGTTCTGGAACGCGCCCAGCGCGGAGAGCTGCGCCTTCTCTACGTTGCGCCGGAGCGCTTCGCTTCACCCGGCTTCTTGGAGGCGCTCAAGGCGGTGAAGATCGGGTGTTTCGTCGTTGATGAGGCGCACTGCGTTTCACAGTGGGGCCACGACTTCCGCCCCGACTACTTCCGCCTTGGCGACGCAGCCCGCTGGCTAGGAGCCGATTCGATCTTCGCTTCGACGGCGACCGCCACTCCGCAGGTAGCGCGCGACATCGCAGAGCGGCTGGGGCTCAACGAGCCGGTCAGCGTCGCGACAGGTTTCGACCGCCCGAACTTGACCTTCGCTGTTGCGCCGTCGAAGTCGGCCAGCCACGCCCGCTCCCAGCTCGCCGCTGCGCTCGCGACGCCCGAGGCCCGCCCGGCGATTGTTTACGCCGGTACGCGCAAGCAGACGGCCGAAGTGGCGTCGAACCTTGCCTCCGATCTCGGAATCAAGGTCGTCGCCTACCACGCTGGCTTGGACCGCGAGAAGCGCGCCAAGATTCAGCGCAGCTTCATGGATGGAAGCGTTGACGTTGTCGTTGCGACCAACGCCTTCGGCATGGGCGTAGACAAGGCCAATGTCCGAACCGTCGTCCACGTCAGCGTGCCGCAGTCGATCGAGGCCTGGTACCAGGAGGCTGGTCGCGCCGGTCGCGACGGCGCTCCGGCCCGCGCGCTGCTGCTGGCTCAGAACAAGGACAAGGGGCTCCACGTCTTCTTCATCGAGCGCGCAGAGGTCGACGAGGCAGAGCTCGACCGCGTTGCGAAGCGAATCTTCTCCTCGTCTCCCGATGGCCGCTACGACGCCGAGATCAGCGAGCTTGGAAGCAATCCGGATCAGGTCCGCTCGATCATCGGCCATCTCGCACGGGCCGGAGTCTTGAGTCCGTCGCCGGCCCCGACCGACCGCCAGATCGGCCGCATCGACGGCGCCTACGATGGCCGAGCGCGCAGCCTCTGCCAAACGTCTGCGAAGCAGGCGACGAAGGCGCGCTGGGCTGCATACCGGTCGGTTTGGCACTTTGTCGAAACTCCGAGCTGCCGCCGCGCCGCCGTACTGACCCATTTCGGTGACAGGGACCGTGACGCGGCGCCGCTGCTGGTGCCCTGCTGCGACGTCTGCAATCCAGAGTCGATTGCCGACGTCGTGTCGGTCGAGGTCCGCGCAACAAAGAAGGGGGCGTCGTCGAGCGGCCGTTCGCTCGCACCGCGCGCCGCGCTGGCCGATTCGAGCGAGCTCGACGAGGCAATCGTCAATCTCGTCGCCAGCGCGCATCCCCAGGTCGGTCGTACGCGTGCAGTTGAGGTATTGCGCGGTGGGCGCTCAAAGGTGATCGCCGCAAACCACTACGACGAGCTCGAGAACTACGGCGCCTTCGGTGATCTCCACGCCGCTGACGTGCTCGGCCGAGTTGACGCACTGCTCGCCGAGGGACGCATTGTCTCGTCGGGCGGCCGCTTTCCGAAACTTCAGTCCCCAGCCGGCCAAGGAGCAAGACGATGAAGATTGCCGTGATGCTTTCGGGCCGCGGAACGAACCTGCAGGCACTGATCGAAACAGTCCACGGGTTCGACGGTGAGATTGTCGCCGTCGCCTCTGATCACGAAGAGGCGCCAGGTCTGCGCCACGCACGCACGGCCAACATCCTGACGCGCAGCTTCGAGGTTGATCGCTTCGCGGATCGTTCAGCGCGTGACAAGGCAATCGCCGATTGGCTCGATGAGAATGAGGTTGAGCTGGTTGTGCTCGCCGGCTACATGGCGCTGCTCGACGACGCTTTCATCGCCCATTTCCGCGACCGAATCATCAACGTTCATCCGTCGCTGCTTCCAGCCTTTCCTGGCACGCGCGCCGTGGAGCAGGCGGTTGCTTACGGCGTCAAGGTCTTCGGCGTGACAGTTCATCTCGTCGACGAGGGGATTGACAGCGGGCCGATTCTCTTGCAGCGCGCCGTTGAGCTGCCGGGCTACAGCGATCCGACCGAGGTTCACCAGATTCTCCAGAAGATTGAGCATGAACTGCTGCCGGAAGGCGTCCGGCTGATGGTGCGCGGGGCGGTCCGCAGGGACCCCGCAAACCCCCAACGGCTGATCATCGAGCCCTGAGCTGCGGTAGCCTCGCCCCATCGTCGCCGAGTCCTCAGATTTCGATTCGCTTGCGCCCGGCACGGTGCCCGTCGCCCGCGCGCTGCTGTCGGTCTCCGACAAGAGTGGGATCGTAGAATTCGCTCAGCG
>WLNV01000131.1 GCA_009699615.1 Actinomycetota bacterium | reverse complement strand
GGGATCTCTTGTTCGCTTGCGTGCTGCAGCAGCAGCGCTTCGGTGCGGTCGCGCTCCGGAGCGGCGTCGGGCCCATCGACGAGATGGGCGAGGTCATTGCCGCCGGTCAGGACGATCAAAGACGGGTCGGCTGCGGCGAGCCAAGCGGCCGGGTCGGCCAGCGAGTTGGGCATCGGCAGCGCAATCAGGCCGAGCGATTCGAGCAGCAGCGCCCAGCGCTGGTCGAGCGCGTCACGGCGCTCGTCGCGATCGGCAAAGACCTCCACCCGCTGACTAATGACGGCCCGCTGCGCGCCGACGCTCATCCGAGGATCTCGATCGTTCGACTGGAGCAGTCAAGGCTGACAACGGTGGCTGAGGCGAGCGCATTGAAGCGCGTCTCACCAACGCCGATCGCGGCCGGCAGCCCCAGTTCGGCGGCGCGCACCGCCATGTGCGAGTTGGCACCGCCGTACATCGTGATCAGGCCGGCAATGTTGCGCGCCAGCATCCAGTCGTAGCCGGGGTCGGCGGTTGGGATCAGGACCAGCTTCCCAGCGACATCTACCGACGGACTCTCGGGGGCGACTACGACCTCGGCCTGGACCGCGCCGTTGGTGACGAAGTTCGGCTCGGCCTCGTCTTGCTCAAAGCAGCTGACGTCGCTGCCGGCGCTGAGCTGGCCGGGTAGGCAGACCGCTTGACTGAGCAGATGGAGTTCGACGCCCTCGTCGGAGCGGCTGAGTAGGAAGTCACGCGGATCGGCCAGCACTTCACGGCATCGTAAGAGATCCTCGACTGCGACGTGAGCTAGTTCGTCGCGGCCGATCTGCAGCGAAGCGCCGTAATCGGCAATCGACTCGAGTGCCAGGCTGAGAGCTCGAGTGAAGACGAACTTGCCTTCCTCGCGGCCGGAGATCGCCGCCCGAGCGAAGTGGTCGAAGTCGTCGGCGTCGACAGCGAGGCCCAGGTCGGCAAGCGCTGCCGTAATCGCCGCGGCGCTCTGCGGCTGCCATTCGAACTTCGTCGGCGCCGGTGGTTCGCTCGCCCGCTCGACTATCGGCCCGAGGTATTCCTCCGCGGCTCCGGCGTACCAAGGCGAAGTGATGTCGTAGGTGCCCGGGCGCAGGTGGCCGTAGCGGGCGACCAGCTCGTCCCAGCTGAGGCTTCCCTGCTTGACCGCCCATGCGTCGCTGCGCAAGCTGCCAAGCACGGTTTCGACCGAGGCGAGGAAGCGGTCGGCCTCATCGGCCGGCAGCGCGCCGGTCGCTACCAACGAGCGCAGCAGGCTGGCGGCGACAAAGCCGGCGCGGGCGAGGTGGGCAAAGACCGGCGTGCCTGTCCGGCGCGCGGCATCCAGCTGGGCTGCGGCGCGCTCCAAGGGCGTCAGCTCTGAGGCTTCAATTCCGTCGATCGTCGCGGTTAGTTCGGGCAGCACAGCAAGGTCGTCGTCGACGCGTGCGATCCCCGCGGCCGTGATCTCACGCAGGGCATCCTTGAGCGCGCCAATCTCTTCTGCGCTGAGGCCCGAATCGAGCAGCCGCTGCGAACTAGTGGCGAAGTCGGGGGTCAGACAGGTGAGGAGGATGTCGAACTCGACCTTGTCGTGGAGCTCGGGCTTCGCTTCGAGCTGTGCGAGGTAGCTCTCAACGAGGCGCTCGGCAAGCTCGTCGGGGAGCGCGGCCGGAATAAACGAGTTGAAGCTGGCGCGAACATCGACGTAGGGGTGGCCGGCGACATCGAAGAGCAGCGCGCAGGGACGCACGTCGCGGTAGCCGTACTCGGCACGCTGCTGCGCCCAAACTTCGTCCGTGACGAGGTAGCGGTAGAGGCTTGCAGCGAGCTGCTTTGGCGTCGTGCCGATGATCTCGGCCGGATTCCAGTCGCTCATCACGCTGAAGCGGGGGCTCGCACCAAGGATCGTGGGTCCGGGAGCGCCCCGCTCGAGCAGCGCCTTCTTGGTCTGGGCGATTACCTCGTCGACGTCACCGTCGGCGACCGCCGCGGGGCCGTGCGCCATCACGATTGGCCGCGCCTGCAGGACGTGCGTCTTGTCGCCGCAGACGGCAAACTCGATGTCGAGTGAATCGTGGCCGATCAGGCCTTCGATCCGGCGCACCGTGTCCAGCACGCCGGCCAGCGTCGCGGGAACGCCCGCTGGGGTTTCGCCGCTGCGATGGACGACAAGTGTGCGCACGTCGCGGCCGGCTGTGACGGCGTCGGTGTCCTGCGATGAATCGTCGTAATTGATCACGTAATAGGGCGCTCCGGTGGCGTGAGTGCGCGTCATCACGACGCCGCTCATCACGACGTTGGTCAGCATCTCTTGGACGAGTACCTGATCGTCATCGGCTGCCGTTCCATAGGAGGCGAGCACATCGCTGATCGCCTCGGTCAGCGCTGGGGTCGTTCGCTCGACGTCAAGGATGCTGGTGTAGCGACCGGCGCCGGATTCGAGCCAGCCGTCCTCCGAGCGCGCGCTGCTGCGCACTATCAGCCGCTCGCCGGGGAGCTGATCGAGAATCTGGTCCGTTATTGCCTTTGGCTCGGTCGCCCATCGCTCGGCCGTGAATGAGACCTGCGCGCCGATCACGCCGCCGTGGTCCATCGGTCGCAGGCGCTCGAGTGATTCAGCCTTCGTGCCGAGGATGAAGCGGGCGAGATCCTGCTTGGCGTCGAGCTCGGCCCAGTCGCCTTCAAGGTCAACGGCGCCAACCTTGAGGCCGGCATCGAGGCAGAAAGCGACGATGTCGGGCAGCGTCGCCTTCGCCGCCAGTCGACCATCGGCAAGCGCCGGGACGACAAGTTCGAGCGCATCGGGGTCGAAACGGACGATCCCGGCCAGCTCGGCGGTGGCGTCGTCGGTTGTCAGCTCTCGGCCGATCCGCTCGACGCCTGCGTCGCCGACGAGAACCTTCTCGGCATGGGCAAGGTCTTCGGCCGAGCGCTCGCTGTAGCGGCTGCGCCAGTGCGAGTCGACGGCTACGACAACTTGCCCCGGCGTGTCGCGTAGTGCGGCCACCGATGCCGGGCGCAGAATCACATCGGAGTAGGCGACATAGGTTGGCCGTGTGGCGTCGAGACCGGCCAGGGCCAGCGAGCCGGCCGGGCCGCTGTGCTGCCACTCCGGGTTGAGCACAATCTGCACATCCGGATAGCGCTGGAGTACCTCTTCGGCGCGGTAACCGCCGACAAAGCGGACTTCGACATCCTCCAGCACCGACAGCGCGGCGAGCGTCCAGTCGAGCACGCGGCCGTGCTCCGGAATGTCGACTACGGCAGACGGGAGGCCGCCCCAAACCGCGCGGCCTGCCCCAAGGATCACCGCGAGCGGGGTATTTGTCGCGGCAGACACGTCGAAATCGTAGCGGTCGGAGGCTTCGGCGCTGGGCGACGAGCACCCGTTTCGATCGCTCTGAGCACGGCAGCTGTTGCGCGACTGAAACGGGCTGCAAGCGGTAGTCGCAAGATCTCCTCAAAACCGGAGTATCGAACCTAATCTCGGCGCTGATGACCGGCTCCTCCCTCCGCTGTTTTGCGCTCGTGCTTCTCGCGCTGCTCGTCAGCCCGCTGGCGGCCGAGGCAGCCCAGTGGCAATGGCCGCTGGTTGAGCACCGCTTGAGCAGACGCTTCGACTTCGATCGCAGCGATCCGTACCGCGCCGGCGCACGGCGCGGGGTGACGCTGACGGGTACCCCCGGTGCCAGCGTGTTGGCACCATGCAGCGGTGTTGTCAGCTTCGCCGGACTGTTGCCCGACCGGCGCCGCGGCGTGACGCTGCGCTGCGGCAAGCTGGCTGCGACCGAGCTCGGCTTGGCACACGCCGATGTGAGTCGCGGCGAGGCACTCGTCGCCGGGCAACCGGTCGGCTCGCTGGGCTCTGACGGGGAGCTCAGCATCGGCGCGCGCGTCGCGAGCGAGCGTGACGGCTACCGCGACCCGCTGGCACTGCTCGCGGCGCCTCCGCAGGCCGCGCCGCTAGCGCCGCTGGCGCCACGCGGAAGCCGTATACCGTCGGCGCCGCAGCCGTCGGTGCGGGCGGGATTCGCCGCGACGAATCAGGCTCGGCCGCAGGCACCATGGTTGATCGGAGCTGCCTGGCTCGGCCTTGGGATCAGTGGCGCCGCGATCGGCGCGGGGATCGCGTTGGGAGGGCGCCGCGAGCGCCGCGCGAGGCTGGCTGTCGCGGTCGCTCAGCCGCAGCGTCGGCAGTGATCTGATGATGGTCTCGCCGCATGCCTGCGCGCCCGCTAGCGTTCAGCGCGATGGCCCGGCCCGCTTTTTACGTAACTACACCGATCTACTACGTCAACGCTGCTCCTCACTTGGGGCACGCCTACACGTCGATTGCGGCCGACGTGCTTGCCCGTCATCACCGCCAACGCGGCGATGACGTCTTCTTCCTGACCGGCACCGACGAGCACGGCGAGCCTGTCGCGCTGGCCGCAGCCGCCGCGGGAGTCGAGCCGCAGGCGCTCGCCGATCAGAACGCCGAACGCTTCCGCGCGCTGATGCCGCAGCTGGAGGCCAGCAATGACTTCTTCATCCGCACCAGCGATGAGCAGCACGTCGCCGCGGTGCAGGAGATTCTCGAACGCGTGAAGGCAAACGGATACGTCTTCGAAGGCACCTACGAAGGCTGGTACTGCCCTCGCTGCGCTGACTTCAAGACCGCGCAAGAGGTTGCAGAGGGCAACACCTGCCCGATCCACGGGATCGAACTGACGCGCGAGAACGAACAGAACTGGTTCTTCCAGCTCTCGGCATTTCAGGAGCGGCTCGAAGAGCTGTTCGATGGCCAACCCGACTTCGTGCAGCCAAAGACGCGCTACAACGAGGCCCGCTCATTCTTAGCCGGTGGGCTGCAGGACGTTTCGCTCTCGCGCCGCGGAATCGACTGGGGGATCCCTCTCCCGTGGGACCCTGACCAGACCGTCTACGTCTGGTGGGACGCACTGCTCAACTACTACACGGCCTTGACCTATGCCGAGCCGGGCGAGGATCTAACCGAGCGCTTCTGGCCCGCCAATTATCAGTTGATCGGAAAGGACATCCTCAAGTTCCACGCGATCTACTGGCCGGCGCTACTGATGGCCGCCGACCTTCCCGTGCCCCGGCACCTCTTCGTCCACGGCTTCCTGCTGATGGACGGCGAGAAGATGAGCAAGTCGCTCGGCAACGTGCTCGACCCATTCGCCGTGATCGAGCGCTACGGCGCCGATGCGCTGCGCTTCTACCTGCTGCGCGATGTGCCGTTCGGCGCTGACGGCTCGGTGTCGGCTGCCGCCTTCGAGGCCCGCTACGAGAACGAGCTCGCCAACGAGTACGGCAACCTCGCGGCGCG
>WLNV01000130.1 GCA_009699615.1 Actinomycetota bacterium | reverse complement strand
GCTTGCTGTAGTCGTAGGGAACATCGAACGTCCCGCACTGAAGCGTCGGATAATCCTCCAGAGGGCAGGCGGTCCAGCTGATCTGCGCGGCTTGGGCGCTCGCCCCGGAGGCAGGGCCGAAAGCGGCCGCCACGACGACGAGGGGAAGGAGCGAAAGTGACCTGCGTGATTTCAGCATTGGGCGACAGTACTAAATACTTGCTCACTGCGCGCTGGCAGTTGCGAGCTGGCTGACCTGAACCGAACCGGTGCCTCGCAATGCTTGATCCCAAACGGCTCTTGATCGGCGCGGC
This sequence comes from Actinomycetota bacterium, assembly GCA_009699615.1. Taxonomy (GTDB): domain Bacteria; phylum Actinomycetota; class Thermoleophilia; order Solirubrobacterales; family Solirubrobacteraceae; genus F1-60-MAGs163. Next base: position 5,069 of record WLNV01000130.1, on the reverse strand, counting down.
TGCTTCGAATCGCGGCGTTGGCGGGCGATGCGGGGTGGTTGCTACCGGTTTGCTATCTGGACCCGTAATCTGCCGCAACAGGCTGACGCCCCAGAATGTTCTAATCTCCGAATTCAGATGACTCAGACGAATAGTGAAGGCAGCTCGGAGAACCGCGATAACGACGCTGGAGAGGTTGAGGCTCCGGGCGCCGATAAAGGGCGTTTTGGCTACAACCCGCGCCCGCCAAGTTGGCGCAGGGCTGCAATTGGGGGAATCGGCTTCGTCATCGTTTGGGTATTGATTAATTTGCTGGTGCTTAAGACCTCGACTGCGTATACGTGGATAGGGGTCGGGGTGGCGTTGGTTTTCTACATCCCGTTTAGCTATTACATTGACCGCTGGCTCTATCGCCGCTACCTCACCAAGAGCGCGACGGCGCGCAAGGCGGCGAGCTGAGCGCTCGGAGATTCAGTTCTTAACGGTTGGCCCGGGGCAGGCGAACTGTTATCTGCTCCGCAGTGACCCCGAGTCGAAGGCTGCTTTATTGATCGACCCGGGGCTTTTGATGGGCACGGCTGGTTTCGAACCAGCGACCTCTCGCGTGTGAAGCGAGCGCTCTCCCGCTGAGCTACGCGCCCGGGAATGGTGAAATCTTACCGTGGCTTACTCTTTAGTCTCCCACGAGCCCAAGGCCTGACGTGACCTCCGATCCTCTTTCAGACGCGGTCTCCAGCCAGTACGAACGCTGGCGGTACCCCGAGCCGATCAGCGACCTGCCGGCTTGGCTGGAAAACAACTGGCAATGGTTCGACCCGAGCCATTCGCATCGTATGTTCTGGCCCGAGCGCGATGACGTGGACGAGCTGGACATTCTCGTCGCTGGCTGCGGCACCAACCAAGCTGCGGTGCTGGCCTACACGAACCCGGGCGCGCGTATTGTGGCGATCGATGTAAGCGAGCCGTCGCTGGATCATCACCGCGACCTCAAAGGCAAGTACGGGTTGGACAATCTGGAACTTCGGCTCTTGCCGATCGAGCAGGCCGGTTCGCTCGGCCGCGACTTCGACCTGATCGTCTCCACCGGGGTGCTGCACCACATGGCAGATCCGGCCGCCGGCATGAGCGCGTTAGCGGGTTGCCTTCGAATCGATGGCGTGGCGGCGATCATGCTTTACGCGCACTACGGGCGGATCGGCGTTGAGATGCTCCAAGGGGTTTTCAAGGAGATGGGATTAGGCCAGGACGAAGCATCGGTTGCGGTTGTTAGGGAGGTTCTCGCGTCGCTGCCGCAGGACCACCCGGTGCAGAGCTATCTCGCGATCGCGCCCGACCTCGGCTCCGACGCCGGTCTCGTTGACACCTTCCTGCATGGCCGCGAGCGCAGCTACACGGTGGATCAGTGCCGTGAGCTTGTCGAGTCGGCCGGATTGGTCTTCAACGACTGGTTCTTGAAGGCCCCCTACTACCCGCCGGTATCGCCGTCGAATGCATCTGAGGCGTCGGTGGCGGCGCTGCCTGCCGAGCAGCAGTGGTCGGTGATGGAGCGGATCCATGCGCGTAACGGCTGCCACTTCTTCACGGCCTGCCGCGCCGACCGCGCCGAGCCGAGCTACAGGATTGACTTCGCGGCGGAGCGGTTCCTCGACTACGTGCCGTCGCTGCGATACCGCTGCGAGCTGGACGGAGCACAGCTCTCACGCAATGACTGGAGCGCGCCGCTTGACCAAGCGCAGCTAGCGCTCTTGCGCTTGGTCGATGGCCGCCGCACGATCCGCGAGATAATCGCCGAGCCTTCCGCTTGCGAGGCGCTCGCGCAGCTCGACGCAGCGGCACAAGAGAAGTACGCGCGAGCGCTCTTTCAATCGCTCTGGCAGCTCGACTTCTTGGCGGTCGGGCTACGGCCTGGCCCCACCGACTGACCAACGGTTGGTGCGAGAGGCCAGCGCTGCGCTGAGCTGGAGAACAGCGAGACCGCTACAACTGAGAGGACTGCTTGCTCAACGAGCGAACGCATCGAGCAAAAGTGCCGTTTCCGTCTGGCGCGTGAGCCGACAAGCGCGCCGTCCGCCTCGCTGCCTACCGTTTCAGCCATGTCCACTCAGCCTCCTTCCGAAGATCCAACTCAGCAGTACAACCCGCAGCAGGGCGGCCAGCCACCTGAAGGTGGCGGAAGCAACCCGTGGCCATGGGTGCTTGGCGGAATCGCAATCATCGTGGTCGGCGTGATCGCGGCGATCTTGATTACCGGCGGGAACGACTCAGGCAGCTCGACCGATGCGTCGATCACGGAGCCGGTCACGACCCTGACTACCAAGACTGCCACCTCAACACCGACGACTACTACGACAGCTACACCGACGACTACGACGACAACAACGACCGCGCCGATCAACATCACGCGAACCTGCACCGTCAACAACATCCCTGGGGTTGTCGGCAACAGCACGGTCGCCAACGTGAATGCGACCAATGTGCCGGCTTCGCAGACAGCGCTGGCAAGCTGCAACGCGGCCAGTGCGCTGGTCAAGGGCGTTGCGCGCACTGGCGCTGAGATGCCGGTAACCGTCCAAGGTTCCTCCTGTACCCCTTCGGTCAGCGGCAGTACTGCAAAGTGGAGCTGCGTCGAACACGGCGCCGATTCAGCGCTTACGATCACTACCAAGTTCCCGCTTACCTACACCAACTAAAGGACCCATCCAATGGCCACGCAGCCCCCGCAGAACCCAAACCAGCCCGGTTACTCGCCTCAGCAGCAGGGTTACCAGCAGGGCCCGGGAGGCCAGCCGCCGCATAAGAGCAACCCTTGGCCGTGGGTAATGGGCGCCGTTGCGATCATCGTCGCAGGCGTACTTGCCGCGCTGATCATCACCGGCAACAAGGACAACTCGAACACGATCTCAACGACCCGCTCGGCACCGACGATCACGAACACGACCGTGACGACGACGACGGCACCGCCGACGACGATCACGACGACGAGCACTGCGCCGCTGACGACGCCTTAGCTTCGCGGGCTCAGCGGGAGCTTCTTGCGCAGCGCTGGTAGACGCGCCAGGAGCTGTTGCCGCCGACCGCTTTGAAGCTGCGCGGTGGTTGGATCACAACCCGGTTCAGATCACGAGGATCAAGGATGTAGTCGCTGGCGACCTTTGCGTTGGCCGTCGCGATGAACTCACCGCGCAGCTGGCGCTTGTCCTCAGCGCTGAAGATCTGCTCGGCTGGAACGTTCAGCCAAAGCGCCAGCAGCGGAACGGGGCGATGGTTGGGGACGGAGATCGGAGTGCATGAGGAGCTGATCAGAGCGGGTGGTCGTTTCACGAGCGCGCGCAAATCCCCTTGAATCTGGTCCTGCCGACTGAGTGCGTAGCGAAGGTTTGAGATTCGGCTGATCTGAGCTGGCGTGAAGACGACTAGCAGCAGAATCGTCAGCACCGCAAACCAGGCCCAAGGCTTGCGCCGCTTGTCGTCGCTCGCAAGTTCGCGCCAGCCGAAGACGCCGGCCCCGCAGAGGATCGCGCCAATCACCGACGGCAGCAGCAGGTAGCGACCAACAATCGGGATGCCCGAGATCGTCAACAGGCTGAAAGCCGCGAGTGCAACGATCGCGATCAGCAGCGGCGCGCGGACACGGTCGCGCAGCGCCCACCATCCGAACGCCAGCCCACCGAGCGCGCCGAAGAGAACCGGCTCGCGCAGGATCTCGCCGAGTCGGCGTGGCGCCACTGTTACAAGGCCGCTGATGCCGGTCGCGCGGCCAAGGTCGCGGCCGTTCTGAGCCGTGCCGGAGAACGAATGGAGCAGATCGCCGGCCAGTAGCAAGTCACCGAGCAGCCAGACGACTGGGCCGACGGCGGCGATCGCCAGCCAGCTGGCAACCTGACGCGGCGTGTGTTCGCCGCTGAACCAGAGGTAGACGATGTAGGCGCCCGAGAAAGCCCAAGCCTCGGGACGGATCAGTCCTGCAACGGCGAGCAGCGCCAGTACCGGAACCGCCGAGCGCGGCCGCCGGCTCTCGAGCAGTGCCGCGGCCAGCACGAGCGCCACGTAGGGGATGTCGACGAACGCGCGTGCGCCGAAGTCGAGCAGCGGCCGGCGCGTGATCATGATCAACGCTGCCAGCACGCCGGCCCATGGGCCGAACCAGAATGAGCCGAGCTTGTAGGTCAGCCAGATCAGCGCGCCGAGCGCAAGGAAGGCGAGGACGAGAATAATTTCTGTCGCCGCGACGCCGTGCACGCCGGCAACGACCGTCTTGCTGAACGGAGCCATCACAATTCCGAGCAGCGTTCCGAACGGGTGGAGTGTTGGAGCGAACGGCGTCGTCAGGACGAGCGACTGGCCGTCGGTCAGCTCGCGGCCCCAAACGAGCGAGTAGAGCGTGTCGTAGTTGACGAGGCCGCGGCCGACAATCAGCCATGAGAGAGCGGCCAGGGCGACGATCGCCGCGAGCGCTTGAACTATGTTCCTAGCGCCGCTCATCGTCCTAATCCTGTGGCAGCGCGGCCAGCGCCTGCAGCAGCTCGCGCGCGCAGCGCTCGCTGAGGTCGAGGTGGTCAAGCGTGAATGATTCGTTCGGCGCGTGGATCTCATCCTCGGCGAGGCCAAAGCCGCTGACGATCACTGGGATTCCGGCGGCGGCGAAGTCGGCGACGACTGGGATCGAGCCGCCGCTGCGAATTAGCGCCGTCTTCATTCCGCTCGCGCGGTCGATCGCCTCGCGCGCGATCTGAATCGCTGGCAGCTCCGCTGCGAAGAGCGATGGTGCTGCGGTGTGCGATTCGAGTTCAAGCTCGACTCCGGCTGGAACGCTGTTGCGCAGCAGCCGCTCGAGTTCGGCCCCGATCGCTGCCGCGTCCTGCCCGGGGGCGAGTCGCAGGGTTACAAAAGCGCGCGCCTCTGCCGGCACGACGGTTCGCGCCGCGCCGCCCTCGATCCAGTTGACTTCGAACGATGGCTCCGCTCCGTTGCGGCGACGAAAATCATCGCCGGAGTCGCTCGCCAGTGGCGTTGCGCCTACCTCATCAAGCAGCTCCTGCCCGGGGCGCAGCCGCTCCCACGACTCAAGCTCAGCGACCGAAGGTGGCTCG
>WLNV01000013.1 GCA_009699615.1 Actinomycetota bacterium | reverse complement strand
TCGTCGCTGATCTTCGTGTCCGCTGCCAATGGCCGCGGTGAGCGGTCGCGGCGCGGCGCCCTCTCGCTGGCATCGGTTCGTGCTGCCCGCGGACGGCTACGACCCGAAGCCTGGTCGAAGCCGGTCGCGATAACCGTCACGCGGACCTCCTCGCCCATCGACTCGTCGAGTACGGCGCCAAAGATGATGTTGGCGTTCTTGTCGGCGGCCGAATGAACGATCTCTGCGGCGTCGTTGACTTCGAACAGACCCAGTTCGCTGCCGCCGGTGATGTTCAGCAAGATGCCGGTCGCACCTTCGATCGTGTCCTCCAGCAGCGGGCTCTCAATGGCCGCCTTCGCCGCATCGACCGCGCGGGTCTCGCCTGTCGAAGCGCCGATCCCCATCATCGCCGAGCCGGCATCGGACATCACAGTCCGAACGTCGGCGAAGTCGAGGTTGATCAGACCAGGGATCGTGATCAGGTCGGTGATGCCCTGAACGCCCTGTCGCAGAACGTTGTCGGCCTCACGGAAGGCTTCAAGCACGGTCGTACGCTTCTCAACCGTTGCCAGCAGACGCTCGTTGGGGATCACGATCAACGTGTCAACGACTTCGCGCAGGCGAGCGATGCCCTCGTCGGCAGCGCGCATCCGCTGCGCGCCTTCGAATTCAAACGGGCGGGTTACGACGCCGACGGTGAGTGCGCCGATTTCAGCTTTGGCGATCTCAGCGATCACCGGGGCAGCGCCGGTTCCGGTGCCGCCGCCTTCGCCAGCAGTGACGAAGACCATGTCGGCGCCCTTGAGCGCCTCCTTGATGTCGTCGCGTGATTCGGCAGCCGCGCCGAAGCCGACCTGAGGGTCTGCGCCAGCACCGAGCCCACGGGTCAGTTCGTGCCCGATATTCAGCTTGATGTCGGCATCGCATGCGTCTAGCGCCTGCGAGTCGGTGTTGGTCGCGATGAACTCGACGCCGCGAAGGCCTGCGTCAACCATCCGGTTGACGGCATTGGTTCCTCCGCCGCCGACTCCGACGACCTTGATCACTGCGAGATAGCTACCGGCTTGATAGTCAGTCATGAGATCTTGTCCGACCCTCGATTTATTGTTGAACTGTTTCGGCGTCAGTTACTGCCGACGAACGCCACCACCGTGGCAGCGATAAGTGTCCTTGTCAACGACAGTCTAGAGAAGCAAGCTCTATTGCAACGTAAATCCCTCAACTTCGAGTCGAGGGTTTTGCCCTGAATAACCCTTACCTTCTACTTTAGAGTCGGTTCCGATCATTGCGCTGGAGTTTGGGCGGAATCTGCCGTCGCAAGCATCCCCGACGCAGGCCTCTCGGGAATCGAGACGTCGATGTAGCCGGCCCCTGCCGATTGTGGATCCTTTAGAACACGACTGGCGGCAACCCACTTGGCCTTCAGCCGCTCGCCGTCGCCAAAGCGCAGCAGCGGCCCCGCGCGCAGCGTGGCGGTCAACCCTTCGGGGCCAGAGGTGACCTGCGTGAGTTCGCTGCGAAGTTGCCTTGGGGCGAGGGCCGCCAGTGCCACCTCACTCGCAGTCGTGCGGTCGACGACGCGGCTGCCGCTCACGAGGCTGGAGACCGAGATCACAGGAAGCCCGCTGCTGGGGATACCGCCGAGAATTACTCCATCTGCCGCGACAGCTGTCGTTCCGCCAGGAGCAACCAGAGCCGCAACCGGTTCGCGTTCATGGACGACGATCATCATCCCGTGCGGGAACTTGGTCGTCACGCTGATGCTCTTGACCAAGGGAAAGCGAACGACAGCTTCGCTCAGCGCGGCACGATCTACGTTCAGGGTCGTCATCTGCTGGGCACTCCCCGTGAGAGCCGACCGAACCGCAGGCGCACCGAGTCCACTTGCGCCCGTCACGGTCACGTTCTCAACTGCAACGAGCGACGAGTCGCGGAGCCAAACCCACCCTCCGCATAACACCGCGGCGGCCACCAGCAGGGATACCACGAGCGTCAGCGAGGGTCGGCGAATCCGCGGCATCGCGGCTAGACGTGGTCCGCGCGGCAGCGCGTTAGGCCAGCTGGGCATCAGGCCTCTTTTCGCGCGCGAACGCGGCTTTCCTGCTTTCTCAGCTGCTCGGCTCAACGGCGAGATCTTCGCCGAGCGTGCGGACGTCCCCGGCCCCAAGAATCAAGCAGACGTCGCCGGCGCGCAAGAGTCGATTCAGCTGCTCGCGGGCACTGTCGAAATCGGGCAGCCAAAGCACCTCGCGACCCGCGCCGGAGTCGGCCGCGGCAGCCGCTATCAGCCGTCCATCCACGCCAGGGAAATCTTCGGCTCGCTCGCGTGCCTTGTAGACATCTAAGACGCAGATAAGGTCCGCTCCGCTAAGCGCGCGACCGAAGTCGCCAGCTAGCCGTTCAGTACGCGAATAGAGGTGCGGCTGGAATACAGCAACCAGCCTTTCTGGTTGGAGCGTTCGCGCCGCAGCGATAGTCGCCGCGACCTCTGTCGGGTGATGGGCGTAGTCGTCGATGATCAGCGCACCCGTCCTGCTCTGCCCAAGCCGCTCGAAGCGGCGCCCGGCTCCCGCGAACGATGCGACCGCGGTTGCGGCGTCGGGCGCTGGAACGCCAGCAAGAAGAGCGGCCTCAAGTGCTGCGACGGCGTTGGCGGCATTGTGAGCACCTGGCACGTTCAGCTTGACCTGCTGGCCGCGCCATTCAAACCGTGACCCGCCCGGGAGCAGTTCGAGCGATTCGACCGAGAACGGCGATACGGCTCGATCGCCGCGCAACTCGAGCAGATCAGAACGGTTTGGGAGAACCGCTTGGTCGGGACCTTCAAGGAAGCTGCGAAAGACCTCACGCAGCTCCGCCAACGAGCCGTAGGTCGCGTGATGGTCCAGCTCAATATTCGTCACTACCGCCACCTCGACATTGAGCGACAGCATCGAGCGGTCCGACTCGTCGGCTTCAACCACGAGCCACTCGCCGCTTCCCCAAGCCGCGTTCCGCCCGGTGCTGCGCAGCTCGCCGCCAATCAGGTATCCGGGATCGAAGCCGCAGTCGATCAGGATCTGCGCGACCATGCTCGTCGTCGTCGTCTTCCCATGCGCACCGGCGACGGCGATAGTGCGCCGCAGCGCCGTCAGCTCCGAGAGCAGCTCCGCTCTCTCCATGACGCGAAACCCGCGCTCGCGCGCGGCGACAAGCTCCGGGTTGTCATCAGGGATCGCCGTCGAGCGGACGACTTCGACCGATTCACCGTCGGGAAGTTGCGCTGCGAGATGACCGCCGTAGACAGTCAATCCCCGCTCCCTCAAAGACTCAAGAACCGCTGATTCGGCTGCGTCGCTGCCGCTGACGTTCGCTCCGAGCTCGGCGGCAACTGTCGCCCAGCCGCTCATCCCAGCTCCGCCTATGCCAACGAAGTGGAGCGTTCGTGAGTTCCACTCGCCGGATGCCGTCATCGCCCTGAACCCGCTGTGCGCAACTCGTGTGCGACCGATGCGGTCGCTTCTGGGCGCGCGATCGACGCCGAAGACTCGGCCATGCCCGCGAGCAGTCGCGGGTTGCTGATCATCCGGTCGACCTCACTTGCCAAGAGTTGGCCGCTCAGCCTCTCGTCTGCGATCACGACAGCCCCGCCAGCCTCTTCCATCCAGCGCGCGTTGCCGGCCTGGTGGTCGGCGGCCGCGTGCGGATAGGGAATCAGAATTGCAGGCCTACCCGCAGCGGCAATCTCGAAGACCGAGCCACCGGACCGCGAAACGACCAGGTCGGCCGCGAGCAGTGCATCCGAGAACGATTCGATGAATCCGAAGAGCTGGTAGTTCGCGCCGCGCGGCCTCTCCTGCAGGCTGGCCAGGTCGCGCTCTCCGGCGGCGTGGATCACGCGCAAGTCCGACTGCGGGCCGAATGCTTCGAGAGCCGCCTCGTTGATCGATCGAGCGCCGAGAGAGCCACCAACTACGACCACAACGCGATCCTCGGCGCCGAGGCCGAAGCGAGCGCGCGCAGCAAGGCGGTCGCCCGCCGGCGGCGGGATCGGTCGCCCCGTCACGACATAGCGCTCCCCACCCCGTCCTTCGAGCGGAAAGGCGAGACAGACACGGCGGGCGAACGGTGCCAGCAGTCGATTCGTTAGCCCAAAGTGTGAGTCGGCCTCGGTCAGAACCAGAGGGACGCGCCGCAGCACAGCCGCAGCGCCAACCGGCCCGGCTACATAGCCGCCCCCACCGAGGACGGCCGCGGGTCGCAGCGCGCCGATGATCTTCCAAGCCTTGAAGGTGGCGGCCGCCGCTCGGGCCAGCGCGCGCAGAGCGCGCAAGGGATTCTTACGGTCGAGCCCTTCGATCTGGAGCTGCTCGAATTCGTAGCCAGCCCTTGGCACCAGCTCAGCTTCGGCTCGGTCTCCTCCAATGAAGACTACGCGCGCGCCGTCAGTGCGCAGCGCGTCGGCGACTGCGAGTGCTGGCACTACGTGGCCGGCGGTCCCGCCGGCTGCGATCAGGTAGGTCGTCGACATGTTCGTCCTCGGATCCTCTCGCATCGGGCTCGGCCTTGGCCGCCCGGGCGTTCGCGGAGCCGCCTCGGGCGATGTTCAGCAACAGTCCGACGGCGATCAGCAAGGTGACCAGGCTGGTCGATCCGTAGGAAAGAAATGGCAGCGGCACTCCTGTAAGTGGCGCAATTCCAAGCACCGCAAAGAGGTTCAGCAGCGCCTGGCAGATGATCATCGAGGTTAGGCCGGCAGCGAGCAGCTTGGCGTAGCGTCCACTGGCTGCCTTCGCAATCCGAAGCCCAGCCCAGGCGACCAGGACGTACAGCAGCAGCAGTCCGCAGAGGCCGAGAATGCCGAGTTCTTCACCAATGATCGCGAGGATGAAATCGGTATGGGCCTCCGGCAGGTAGAAGATCTTCTGAACCGATTGACCAAGCCCCCGTCCAAAGATTCCGCCTGAGCCGATCGCGATCTGCCCTTGCACTGCCTGAAATCCAATGTCGCTGGCATGGTCCCAAGGGTTGAGGAACGAAGTGAGGCGAGCGCGGCGGTAAGGAGCGCTGAGTGAATAGAGCAACACCAGCACGGCTCCGACGCCTGCGTAGCCAGCCAGCCAGCGCAGTCGGATCCCGGCAGCGACCAACATCGCTGCGCAGGTGAACGCGACCACGAGAGCCGTCCCTAGATCGGGCTGCGTCGCTACCAGAACGATCGCTGCTCCGATGACGAGTGCCAGCGGCAGCAGCTCGCCCGACCGCTTGAAGCCGCGAGGGCGGTCAGCCAGGAATCGCGCGGTGTAGAGCACAAGCGCAAGTTTGGCCAATTCGCTTGGCTGGAATTGGAATGCGCCAAACCCAATCCAGCGTTGTGCACCATTGACGGAGACGCCGATTCCGGGCAGTTTGACCGCGACCAACAAGATCAGCGCTATTGCCAGCAGCGGGCCGGTCAGCGCCATCAGCTTCTTGAGCGGGAATCGCGTGGCGAGGGTTAGCCCGATGAAGCCGAGCGCTGCGAATATGAGATATCGGATCAGCAGCCCTGAGCCGTCTCCATTGCCGGCGACTACCGAGATGGCAGACGAGGCGCTGTAAACCATCACCGCGCCGAAGGCGACGAGGCAGAAGACCGCAGTTAGGAGAACGTCTTCCTCAATCGAGCGAGAGCGGGCGGTCGCTCGGGCCGCTGGCGGGTTCTGCGCAGCTGCGTTCGCACGGGCCATTGTGATTCTTCTTCGGCCCCTTTGCGAGAACTCCTTCAAGCGAATTTCAAGAGGCGGAAAAGCCCGGCAATGACTGAATATTGCGGCGAAACTCGTCGCCTCGCTCTTCGAACCCACCGGGGAACTGGTCGAAGCTGGCGCAGGCCGGCGAAAGCAGCACAACCTCACCCTCCGTGGCGGCATCATGGGCGGCCTCGACGGCAGCGTCCAGGCCCTCACAGTGTTGGGTTTCGACCTGCCCCGCAAAAGCTTCCGCTATCAGGTGGGCGTCTTCTCCGATCAGAAACGCACGCCTGACGCTCGCCGCAGCCGCGTCGGCAAGTACTGAGAATTCCTGCCCCTTGGCCTGCCCGCCGGCAATCAGCAGGATCGGCTGGGCAAACGCCGCCAACGCAACAACCGACGATGCGGCATTGGTTGCCTTCGAATCGTTTACCCAGAGAACACCGCCGCTGGTTCCGAGCTCCTCAAGTCGATGTTCGACGCCAGCGAACGACTTCAGAGCTGAGATCACGGCTCCCGGCTCAATCCCTGCACTGAGAGCCGCAGCGGCGGCGCAGAGAGCGTTCTCAAGGTTGTGGGCGCCACGTAGGCGCACCTCACTGGCTGGCAGCAGCGGCTCACCAAGCCAGCAGATCATCCCGTCGCGCAGCTCAAGATCGGCCTGACCAGCGGACCCTACGCCGACGACTGCTCTCTTCGCTTTCCCGCCAGCAAGCGCGAGCATCGATGCGGGTCCGACAGCAACATCCTCAGAGTCCTGAAAGGCAAAGAGTTGAAGCTTCGCGAGTCGATAGGCCTCGAAGTCGCCATGGCGATCGAGGTGGTCGGGCTCGATGTTGAGCAGCACGGCGACCTCGGGGTCGAAGGCGACCGAATCCTCGAGCTGAAAAGAGCTGGCTTCGCAGATGACGGTCGTCTCGGGCCCGACTTCACCGACGAGCGAGCTGACGGCCGTGCCGACGTTGCCGGCGACAGCGACTGGCCTGCCTGCTGCCCGCCAGATCTCAGCCAGCAGCTCGACGGTCGTCGTCTTGCCGTTCGTTCCCGTGACAGCGACAAACGGCGACTCCAACATGCGCCAGCCCAACTCCAATTCACTGTAGATCGGCACTCCTGCGGCCCGAGCGGCGACCAGCACCGCTGCTTCGTTGGGGACGCCTGGGCTGCGGACGATGGCGCGAGCCCGTTCCAACTCCTCCACCCCGTCGCTTCCGACTGCGATTTCGATTCCCAAATGGCGCAGTTCGTCCGCCTGCTGCGGCTCTCCGATGTCGACCCCGATCACCGGCTCGCCGCGCGCCCAGAGCGCCCGGGCACAAGCAGCGCCGGAACGCTCAAGGCCAACAACGAGCCAAGGCCCGGGAGGAATTGGGGGGCGACGCTCAGCAGCCATGAGCCCAACGATACGCGGCGACCTAGGTGATGTTGGCTTGGTAGAGCGTGAAACCGATCGCCGAACAGACGGTGGCGATGATCCAGAAGCGAAGGATGATCCTCGTCTCAGACCAACCACGCATCTCAAAGTGGTGGTGAATTGGCGCCATCAAGAAGACCCGCTTTCGGAAGCTCTGGAAGGCGAAGACTTGGATGATCACGCTCAGGGCCTCGATCACGAAGATGCCCCCGATCAAGACAAGGAGCAGCATCGTGTCGGTCATCACGGCCATCGCTCCGATCGCGCCACCGAGCCCCAGAGACCCGGTGTCACCCATGAAGATCGTTGCCGGGAACGCGTTGAACCAAAGGAAGCCAACGCATGCACCGACTATGCACGCGCTCAGCAAGGCAAGATCGCGGTCGCCTGTCGTGATGAATGTGATCGCGACGTAGGCCAACATCACGATCGCGACGCAGCCGGCGGCCAGCCCGTCAAGCCCGTCGCTGAGATTGACGGCGTTCGTCGAACCGGCGATTACGAGGAAGACGACGACCGGGAAGAAGAGCCCGAGATCAACGCTGACATCGACAAAACGGAGTTGGATCGTCGTCGAGAGACCGGCCTTGTGCGTTGCAACCCACCACAGCGCAACTGAGATCAGCAGCAGCACGAGCATCTTCGTGCGGCCTCTCAGCCCGAGCGAGCGGCGGCGAACAATCTTCGAATAGTCGTCGGCGAAACCGAGCAGCGCGCACGCCACAGCCGTCCCGAAGACTGCGACCGCGCGCCAGTCGTAGTCGGAGAGAACAAGGAAAGGAACTGCAATCGACGTGAAGATCAGTACGCCACCCATCGTTGGGGTGCCGGCCTTTGCGTGATGGCCGGCAGGGCCCTCATCGCGGATCTGCTGACCAAATTCCCGGCCCCGTAGATAGCTGATCAGGCGTGGAGCGGCAAAGACGCAGATCAACAGCGCACAGGTCCCGCCGATCAGAACCTCGCCCATCAGTCAGCTCCTCCTGCAGCTGGTGGCAGCACTTCGCAGAGCGCCTCAGCCACGACCTCAAGCCCGACACCGCGAGAGCCCTTGACCAGGACAGTGTCTCCCGGTTCGACGATCGATGCGATCTGAGATGCGGCATGTTGCGCGTCCTCAAGCGAGTAGAGATCCTCGCCGCCGAATGGAGGACCGGCATCGCGGGCCATCTCCCCCACTGTCACCAGAACGTCGATCCCGACCTCCTTCGCATGCGCCCCCAGCTCGGCGTGAAAGCGGCGCTGATCGGGTCCGAGCTCCCTCATGTCGCCGAGCACGGCGACGCTGCGGCCGGAGGCCGATTCGGCGAGATCGTTGAGCGCGGCTCGCATTGACATCGGATTTGCGTTGTAACAGTCGTTGATGACGACGACATTGTCCTCTAGCAGCAGGCGTTGGCCCCTGAGCTTCGACAATTCGACCTCAATTCGGCCACTCGGCTCAACGCCCAGCGCGCGGACCGCCGCCAACGCCGCCAGCGCGTTGCTGCGCATGTGTGCTGACGCGAATGGCAGCTCGAGCTCGTGCGGCAGCGCTTCGAGTTCCCCTCCCGGGCCAAAGTGAACCGTCCGGATCTCGTCCCGAAGGTGAGGCTGCAACAACGGGTCGTCGGCTGGCACGACGGCCACCGCGTCGGGTCCAAGTCCGGCGATCAGCTCAGCCTTGGCGCGGGCCACCGCTTCGACACTGCCGAGCAGTTCGAGATGGACTGGGCCGACGTTGACGATCACGCCGACGTCGGGCTGCGCGATTCGCGTCAGCTCTGCAATCTGGCCTTCGCCGCGCATCGCCATTTCGAGTACCAGGACCTCGGTCCCAAGCGGAGCGCCGAGAATCGTCAGCGGGAGGCCAATCTCGGTGTTGAGGTTCTCGAACGTCGCGACAACGCGGCGTGACGGGGCGAGCATCCCGGCGATGATGTCTTTCGTCGAAGTCTTGCCGGTTGAACCGGTGACGGCGATGACAGCGCTGCCAAGTTCCTTCCGCCAGGCCTGCGCGAGGTCGGCGAGGGCCCTGAGCGGGTCGTCGACGGCGATTACCACGCCAGCGGCGTCACCGGCCATACCGGCCCCACGCTCGTTATCGACGATTGCCCCCCAAGCGCCCGCTTGCAGCGCGGCCGAAGCGAACTCGCCACCGTCCTCGTTCGACCCGACGAGGCCGACGAACAGCGCTCCCGGTGCCGCCAGTCGAGAATCGATAATCACTGAACTCGGCCCCGCAATCGTCGGGCTGCCGCTCACAAGGGTCCCCCCTACGCTCTCAGCCACCTTCGCGGCGTCCCAGCGCCCGTTCATCGGCCGATCCGTTCGATCGCTGCGCGCAGCACGCCAGAGTCGTCAAACGGGACAACTTTGCCGTCAGCAAGCTGCTGCCCCTGCTCATGGCCCTTGCCTGCGATCAGGACGACGTCGCCTTCAGTGGCCGCCGCGACCGCAGCAGCGATTGCCTCTGCGCGATCGGGAATCAGCTCGAGTTCGGCGGCACCACCCGCACCCCCCGCCGCTATTGCCTCGATGATCGCATCAGGGTCCTCCGATCGCGGGTTGTCGGAGGTCACTATCGCTACGTCAGCCAGCTCGGCCGCAACCCGGCCCATCTCCGGCCGCTTCCCCTGATCGCGATCGCCGCCGGCGCCAAAGACAACGATCACTCGTCTCCGGGTCAAGGAGCGCGCGGTGAGCAGCGCGCCTTCCAGCGAATCCGGGCTGTGCGCGTAGTCAACGATTGCGGCGAAATCTTGCCCAGCGTCGATCGGTTGAAACCGCCCGGGCGCAACCTCAGCCGAGGCGAGGGCCTCCGGAATGACTGAATCCCCGACGCCAAGAGCCCTCGCGACAGCCACCGCGCAGAGAGCGTTGATGACGTTGAAGTTGCCGGGCAGCGGCACGCGCAATTCGAGTCCACCGACACTGAAGCTGCTGCCTCCGAAATCGGTCGCTATCGACACTGCACGCAGATCGGCGTCATCACTTGTGATTCCGACGGTTGTGACTTGGGGAAGCTCGGCAGCAAGCCTGCGACCGTGTTCGTCATCGATGTTGACGACACGCGGGGCATCACTCCCTTTCAGCAACCCGGCCTTGACGGCGAAGTACTCCTCGATGTCGCTGTGGAAATCGAGATGCTCACGAGTGAGGTTGGTGAAGACGGTTGCGTTCCACTCGATAGCGTCGGCGCGGTGCAGCGCCAGCGCGTGCGAGGAGACCTCGATCACGCAGGCCTCGTCGCCGGCCGCAACCATCTCGGCAAAGCACCGCTGCAGCTCAATCGCCTCAGGCGTCGTTCTGGCAGTCGGCTCGCGCTGACCGCCGACGATCTGCTCAACCGTTCCGAACAGCCCTGTCTGCTTCCCTCCGGCTTCGAGCAAAGCCCGCGTCAGGTAAGCCGTCGTTGTCTTTCCGTTCGTGCCGGTGATCCCGACCATCTGAAGAGATGCGCTCGGGTTGCCGTTGAGCCGCGACGCGGCTGGCGCGATCGCGGCGCGAACGTCGGCCACGACGACCTCTGGTACCCCGAGATCAAGCCGCCGCTCGGTCAGCAGCGCAGCAGCGCCGCGGCCAATTGCGCCCGCGGCGAAGTCGTGACCGTCGCGCTCGAAGCCGGGAACGCAGCAGAAGAGCGTTCCCGCTTCAACCAGGCGGTCATCGAGCGCCATCGAAGTGATCTCGACCTCGGCTTGGTCGGCCCCCAACCCGTCAAATAGATCACAAAGCCGCATTGCGGCAGGGTAACGAGCCTTCCGGCTCTTACTTCGGCGCGATTCGAAGGTAAGGCAGCGCAAATGACGCAATCTGGCCGAATGCCGGCGCTGCAACCGAACCGCCGTAGATGTCGCCCTGCGGCTCATCGACGATGACGCTTACGAGCAACTCGGGGTTTGCCGCTGGGGCCATTCCGACAAACGACGCGACGTATGCCGACTCCGAGTACTTGCCGGTTGTGGGGTCGATCTTGTTCGCCGTACCGGTCTTACCGGCCAGCTCGTAGCCCGGGATCGAAACTTCACTCGCGGTACCACCCGGCTGAAACACGCCGGTCAACATCTTGCGCACCGAGGCTGCCGTCTCAGCGCTGATGATCGACTCACCGGCTCCGTTGGCTGTCGTCGCCTTGCCGTTGACCGAATCGACGACGTGAGGCTTGATCAGCTTGCCACCGTTTGCGATTGCGCCGTAGGCGCTCATCATCTGCATCGGCGTGACCAGCTGACCTTGACCAATCGGCATGTTGCCCATCGACGACCCTGAGTACTCAGCCAAGGGAGTTATTAGGCCCCGCTCTTCGCCTGGAAGGTCGACCCCGGTCGGATGGCCAAAACCGAAGCGGTCGACCCACTCGCTGAAGCGCTTCGCCCCCAGCCTCTGGCCGATCGTAATCGCACCGACGTTGCTCGACTGGGCGAGAATCCCGGCGGTGTCAAGGGTGACCCAGCCGCGTTCATGCGACTCGTTGATCACGCGGTCGGCAACCTGAATCGACGGAGCGAGGTTGAACGAGGTCGTCGGCTCAACCGTCCCGTCTTCAAGTGCCGCAGCAACAGTGAAGGCCTTGAATGTTGAGCCGGGCTCGAAGGTCATGCCAAGAGCGCGGTTCTGAACCGCCTCCGGCGGCGCACTGCCGGGGTCGTTGGCGTCGACCTTCGGCCAGTTCGCCATCGCCAGCACTGCACCGGTCTTGGGGTTCGTAACAATCGCAGTGGCGCCCTTCGGGTGGTACTCGTCGGCAATACCCTGAAGCACGTCTTCTGTCTTCTGCTGGATCTCGGCGTCGAGAGCCAATGCCATTGCACCCCCTGGGACGGAGCGCTTGATGTCACGCGTCTCGATTGCCTGCCGCCCTCCGTCGAGCACACGGCGCTGCTCGCCGTCCTGACCTCGAAGGACCTTGTCGTGCGCGTATTCGAGGCCGAAGAGTCCGTTGCCGTCGACGCCGACCACGCCGAGAACCTGTGCTGCAAGCGCGCCACGCGGGTAGGTCCTCAATGCGCCCGGCGCGAAGTCGATCCCGTTGATCTTCAGCGCCCTGATCTTGTCGGCCTGTCCCGCAGGAACATGCCTTGCGAGGTATACGAAGCCGGTGTCGCGTCGAGCAAGATCGGAGACGAGCTTGTCGGCAGGTACGCCGATCAGTGGAGCAATGCGGTTCGCGGCGGCAACCGGATCCTTGATCAAGTACGGAGTGGCCGAGATGTCATCGGCCGGAATCGAGGCCGCGAGAGGGACCCCGCTGCGGTCCGTGATCGTGCCTCTCTCCGCTGGAAGCTTGGTTACGGCAACCTGCTGCGCGGTAGCCGCGGTCGACAGCCCTGAGCCCTTCACCAGCCCTAGGTAGAAGACGCGCAACCCGGCGATTGAGAGGAGGACCAAGAACGAAGCGAACAGCAGCCCGATTCGTCGCTCGATCAGCGGCATTGTTAGTTCGCCGCTCCTGCGGCCAGTCCGCCGGAGTCGGCGGCCGGCACGGGGGTTGGGACTTCCGCAGTGGGCGTTGTCTGGTCGACCTGCGCTACGCCTTGGTCGGTCGGCTCGGCATTCGGGTCGCCCGCCACCGTCGTCGAGTCGGTTTCGGTGGCCGCTGGGTCTAGCGGCAGCGCGTTTGGATCGGTCAATCCGTCGCTGAGTGGCTCCGCCGCCGCCCCACTGACCTCGCAGGCCTTCGTGTTTCCGGCCTTCAGGTAACAGACTGCGTCAGGGGCCGGCATCACGAGCCCGAGGTTCCCGGCCGCCCCGGTTACGCGCTGCGCACCGTCAAGCTGGGCCAGCAGCGAGCGCTGCTCAGCGTTCTCTCGCGTAAGCGTCTGGCTGCGCTCGGCGTCGGCGCTGATCTGCGTGTTCAGCTTGAGCAGCGAAACCTGAACGAAGACAAGTCCGATCAGTGCGACGGCGAGCACGCCGATCAGACGGCGGCCGACGAAGAGCCGTGCGATGAGGCCGCCGGAGGCAACCCCGGCACGGCCGATGCTCTGACGAGTTGGTCGCGACGGACGCGGCAGTGAACGGCCACGGCGCAGCGGCCGCGGGCTGCTGATCCGCCCGGCCGTTGCTGAAGCTGCTGTTGGCGGAGGAGTCACTGTGCTGCCCCAACGATCTTCAGTGCCGCGCGCAGCCTCGCCGAGCGGGCACGCGGGTTCTCGTCGGTCTCGGCTTCAGTTGGCGTAATGCCGCCACGGGTCAGCAACGTGGCCTCGGCTACGTGGCCGCAGCGGCAGATCGGTAGTCCTGGAGGGCAGACGCATTCGCGGGCCAATCCAGCGAGAAACTGCTTCACGCGACGATCTTCTAGCGAATGGAATGAAATCCCTGCAAATCGGCCATTTTCACGGAGTAGCTCCCAAGCCAGAGGAAGCGCCGCATCGATCTCTTCAAGTTCATTGTTTACCGCGATACGCAGCGCCTGAAAGACGCGCTTTGCCGGATGGCCAGCGCCGAAGCGGGCCGGCGTCGGGATTGCCTGCGTGACGATCTCAACCAGCTCGGTCGTCGTCTCGATCGGGCGGCGTTCGCGCTCACGGACGATTGCCCGGGCGATCCTGTCGCTGTAGCGCTCCTCGCCGTATTCGCGGAAGGTGCGCGCTAGGCGCCGCTCGTCCCACTCGGCGACGATCTCCGCTGCCGTGATCCCCTCCGACGGGTCCATCCGCATGTCGAGCGGTGCGTCGGCGGAGTAGGAGAAGCCACGTTCAGGCGTATCGATCTGCATCGATGAGACGCCAAGGTCGAACCAGATCAGGTCGACTGGCAGCCCTTCGCTGGCCAGTTCAGCTAGCGCCTCGGCAAAGGATGCCTCGATGAAGCGCGTCTGGCACGGCATATCGCCGGCGAGCTCGTCGTAGCGCTCGCGGGCCTCTGGGTCACGGTCGATTGCCACCAGCAGTCCGTCCGGGCCGAGTTTCTCAGCAATCTGGCGACTGTGGCCACCGGCGCCGAAGGTTGCATCTACGGCCACTTCTCCGGCGCGTGGATCAAGCACGGCGACCAGTTCATTAGCGAGGACGGGAACGTGGTCGGTGCGCATCAGCAGCATCTCAGTTGGCCTGGCCAAGGGTCGCGGTGATGTCGAGCACGTCCGCAGCGAGCTTGGCGTTCTCGGTCGCCCATGCGGCGCGGTCCCAGATCTCAATGCAAGGGCCGGCGCCGGTAACGACGACGTCTTTGCCGAGCGAGCCGTGCTCAAGCAGGAACGGCGGCACCATTACGCGGCCGGCAGCATCAAGCTCGGTCTCAACCGCGTTGGCTGAGAAATAGCGCTGCAGGTCGCGGGACTGAGGCGAAAGCGGGTTCAGCTCGCCGAGCGCCGAAGCGACGAAGGCTTCGTAGTCGTCCGGCGTCCAAACAGAGACGCAGCGCTCGACGCCCTTCGCGACTACAACCCCATCGCTCAGCGATGCACGGAACTTGACCGGCACCGTAAGCCGGTTCTTCGCGTCGAATGTGTGGTCGAAAGTTCCTCTGAATGCCATTTGGTGCCTCGCCTGTCGCCAGCGAGATAAGTAGTTGCGGGCCGAAGTGGAGGAGTGGGAGGAACCCCTCCACCACGGCCTGCGGTTCGCATACTACCCACTTCAACCCACAATGCAACCCCAACTGCACATATTTTCCCACAGTGCTGTTTCGGCGCTCCCCTCGCCGACACCGTCGCATTGCGAAAATGCTGATAACCATTGGGTTCTTGGGGCCTGATTCAGCTACCGCCAAGACCGGCAATCATTCCTGCCGCGACGCAACAAAGTGCTGCAGGAACGAGCAAGAGCGCAACAATCAACTGAATCTTTGGTGCTGCGCCCTGCGCCCGTTCACTGATCCTGCGCTGGTTGTCGGCGCGAGCGCCGGACGCCAGCGCCGCCAGTGTCGGCTCCAATGCGACGCCGTAACGATCGGCTCGCGCGATCGCCGCGACCAGTGCGGCGACTTCAGGCAGCGGGCATCGTCGCTCGAGCTGCCCGAGAGCCTCCGCGCGCGAGACACCGAGCTTGACGCGCGCGCCAGCCCTCCCCAACTCCTGCGCCAGTAGTCCGCGCCCGTGTTCGGCCGCACCGGAAAGCGAACGGCCGAGAGGCAACCCCGCGCGCGTCGCCAGCAAGATCCGGTCTGCGAGGTCGGGAAGCTCGCTCTCGAGGAGCCGACGACGCGTCGCCGCGCGACGGCGCAACAGTAGATCCGGCAGGAGGAAGCCGACCGCCGGCGCGCCGATCACCAGCAACGACGCACGGCCACTCGTCGTGGCAGCGGCAGCAAGCAACGCAAGCACCATGCCGACCGCAGCCAGCATCAGCTTGACCCCCATCACTTCGTTGGCGCTGTAGGCGCCAGGAGCCCCGGCAGCTTCGATCAGTCCGGCCAAGTCGCCCGGCGCCGTCGACGCGGTCAGCCGACCAACAGCCGATCGCGACCGTCGCCAGCGGCCGTCCGCAGAGCCGCTTCCGACTTCTAGGCGGTGCTCAACGTGCAGTTGCCGCCACTCGCCGACAGCGAGAACGGCGCAGCTCCCGGCTCCCGCAGCAGCCAACGCGGCGAGACTGATCATCGATTTACGCGCGCCACTCTGCGGACCGCCAAGATCGCAACCACCTGGAGAGATACCGCCACGAACAGCAGCGCGCGCGGGACAGCCGAGCTGAAGATCGCCGCAAGTGCGCCCGGCGCAGCAAGCGCGAAGATCACGGCGCCGATCAGCGGCATCACCAAGACGATTCGTGCTGTTAGCCGCGCTTGCGCGCTGGCGGCCCGCGCTTCGCGCAGCGCTCGGCTGATGCCGTCCAGCTCACCTGCCAGCTCTCGCAGCAATCGCGTCAAATCTCCGCCGCTGCTCCTCTGCAGTTGGACGGCGGCGATGATCGTCTCCCAAGGCCCCTCGCCGCATCGCCTGCGAAGAGTTTCCAACGCGTCGTCGGGGCTGAGCCCAATCGCGATCGACGCCGTGACCTCGTGAAGCGCGGCGCGCGTCGCTGCGCAAAGTGCCCCTTCTCTGGCCGCGTTGTCGATCGCGACACTGAGCGAACGACCTGAGCTGAGTGAATCGGCGATCGCTCTTGCAGCCGGCGATGCGTCCCGATTGACGCGTACCCGCCAGCGCTTCTGCCGCGCTCGAATCACCAGCAGCGCCGCGAACGGGCCAAAGCCCGCGACGAGCAGCGCCGGTGCGGCTCCGAGCAGCGACCACCCGACCAGCGCGGCTACCACCGCGGCTAGCATCGTCAAACGGCGACGCTCCGCCACCCTTGCCTCCCGCCCATCACCGCCGGCGGCCTTTGCCGGGGCGATAAGTGCCGCGATCGCCCGGAGCAGCGTTATGCGCTCAAGCCCGGCGAGAAGTTCCCAACCGACAATCGCCGCCAACGCGCCGGCAAGGCCGGCCATCAGAGCCGCCGTACTCACAACTTCACGCGTGACGCCGGGTAGATCATCTCCGTCCGAACTGGACCCTCGCCATCAACGACACGGTCAACCTGCGCCACGCGCCGTACTCCTGACGCGTCGCGTATCTGCAACACCACTAGGTCGATCGCCTCGGCGACTTGACTTCGAACAGCAGCGTGCGGAAGCCCGACATCGGCCATCAGCGCGAGCGTCTCAAGTCGCCGCAGCGCCTGATCCGGCGAGCCGGCGTGAATTGTCGTGAGCGAGCCGTCGTGCCTGGTTGCCAGCGCTATCAAC
>WLNV01000129.1 GCA_009699615.1 Actinomycetota bacterium | reverse complement strand
GGCGTGAGCAAGTCGAAAGCATGCTGCGTCTTCTTCAAGATGCCCGGCGCCAGCGACGAGTACATCCAGCAGCTAACCGATTTCGGAATTCAGGTGATGGAAGAAGACAACGCGCTCTGCGCGCTGATGCAGGAAGGAATGGCCTCCGGCGCAATCGCTTCGGCGCGGCCGCTCCCGAAGAGCGAAGCGCTCGTTGTCGCCTTCCAGAAGCTTGTCCGCCGCGCACTGGCCTGAAGCGCCAAGCTCCCCGCCGCGCAGGCCACGGCTGCACGGGAAACCCAATCTGCGCCTCTACCGGAGCCGTCGGTTAGTGTTGGCCGGTGGGCCTGCTCAAACATTCTTCGCTCTCACTAGCGGCCGTCTCCGCGGTCTTCGCCTTCGCCCTGCCAGCTGCCGCCAGCGCCGGCTCGCTCTACTGGACGAACATCAACTCGGCGACGCCGCTCTCGGTCGGCACCTCTGGGCTTGACGGCAGCGCGCGAAACAACTCGTTTGTCTTGGCACCCGACAATCCCTACGGACTGTTCGTCACTGCAAACAAGATCTACTGGACGAACTACACGAGCGGCACGATTGGCCGCTCGAACCTCGACGGCAGCGGCGTCAACCAAGACTTCATAACAGGCGGCAGCCGTCCTGCAGATGTCTCCGCCGACGCCGACCACCTTTACTGGGCGAACAGCTCGAGCAACTCGATTGGGCGCTCGAACCTCGACGGCAGCGGGGTCAACCAGAACTTCATCACTGGCACAGCAACGGCAGCGACGGTCTGGGTCTCCGACGATTACATCTACTGGGGCAATGGCAGCTTCGCAGGCAACTCCAGCATCGGTCGCTCCAAGCTCGACGGGACGGGCGTAAACCAGAACTTCATTACCGGCGCAGGCGTGAGGGCCCCGGCAACCGTCGCCTCCGACGCCAACTACCTCTACTGGACGAACTCTGCAGGCGCGCCGACGATCAGCCGCGCGGAGCTTGATGGCAGCGCCGTCGAACCAGATTTCATCATCGCGGGGGCTGACGGCTCTCTGCCCAACGGGCTTGAGATCAGTGGCCAGTACATCTACTGGACGCTCTTCAGCAGCAACGCGATGGGCCGCGCAAACCTCGACGGCAGCGGAGTTGACACGAGCTTCATCAGCCCGCTTAGCGGAGGCCTCGCAGCCCGAAGGCCGCTCAGTGCGTCGGCCCGTGGCGCAGCAGTCTCTGCCGCCGGCGGCCCGGCCAGTGTCGCCGTCAGTCAATACGAGCTTCGCGTGAGCAAGTCTGGGAGCGGAACTGGAACAGTCAAGTCGGAGCCGGCAGGAATCGACTGTGGCAGCGCGTGCACGCGATCCTTCTGGGAAGCGCAACGAGTGACACTCAGCGCCACTCCGAGCGACGGGGCCAAATTCACTGGCTGGAGCGGCGACTGCACCGGCTCAGCGGCAAGCTGCACAGTGACGATGAGTCAGGCACGCAGTGTCACCGCCAACTTTGCTCAGCTGCTTCCTCCCCCCTCCAGCTTCCTACTGTCGGTCAGCAAGGGCGGCAGCGGCGCGGGAGCGGTTAGCTCCTCGCCGGCCGGCATCAGCTGCGGCAGCGACTGCGCACAGAACTTTGCTTCCGGTAGCAAGGTGACGCTGACCGCCGTTCCTGCCGACACGTCAACTTTCAGCGGATGGAGCGGCGCCTGCAGTGGAAGCGCTAGCTGCAGCGTGACGATGACCGAGGCTCGCAATGTGACGGCGACCTTCAGCGCCGTGCCGAAGCGCTCATTCTCGCTGACCGTCGTCAAGAGCGGCAGCGGACTTGGCACCGTCAGCTCAACGCCGGCAGGGATCGACTGCGGCCCTGACTGCAAGCAGAGCTTTGCCGATGGTTCGAGCGTCACGCTCGTCGCCAAGTCAACCTCCGGAGCATCGTTCACGGGCTGGGGCGGCGACTGCAAAGGCACCGCAAGCTGCAGAGTGGCGATCACCAGAGCCCGCAAGGTCGAGGCGGTATTCGAATCGAGCAACGACTTCAAGATCATTTCCACACGGGCGAGGCACGGCGTGATCCACAGCAAGATTTGGTTCCCACACGCCGGTTACGTGGCCCAGAGGGGCGTCCGGTTCGGCCTGCTCCGCCACGGCGCCACGGTCTGCACCGACTCGCGCAACGTCGGCGAAGCATCAACTTTGAATATCGACTGCCGGCTGAACGACACGACCAGGCGCGCACTCTGTTGGCACCCAATCCCGGTCAGCATCAAGACGACCTTCACGCCAACAGGCGGACTAACTCGTAGCCGCACCCGTTACATCCTGCTGCACAGGACTTGCAGCGGGATACTTGGCTGACCGCGCCAGCTCCAGCACGGCGTTCCTTGAGTAGTTCTAGAACCGCGTGGTCAAGAGAGCTGCTCGTGATCAACTAGGGTGAACATGGAGGCCGTATCACCACGTGATACGCTGAGACAGATGAGCAAGCCATTCAGCATGCGCCTGACGGAGTCGACGCGAGAGCGCCTCAAGCTGCGCGCTGAACGCAACGGAACTGCCCCGAGAACGTTGGCGCAACGTTATCTGGAAGAAGGTCTGCGAATGGATGAACACCCGCTCGTGATATTCGCCGACGGTCCCGCTGGCCGCAGAGCTCGGTTAGCTGGGACAGGGGCCGACATCTGGGAGGTGATCGCGACCATCAAGGACAACGACGGCAGCGAGGAAGCTGCCGCTGATTACCTAAGCATGCCGCCCGCGCTGGTCAATGGCGCGGTCTCCTACTACGGCTCGTATCCAGAGGAGATCGACAGCCTGATCGAGCGCAATTCCGCCGAGACAGATGAGGCCGAAGCACGCTGGCTCGCAGGCCGCGCCGCACTTAGCCGTTGAGGCTGCTGCTCGACGAGATGCTGTCGCGGTCGATCGCCGAAGGCCTGCGGCGTCGGGGTCACGACGCGATCGCGCTAACTGAAGACCCGAGCTGGGTCTCGCTCGGTGACGCTGAAGTTCTTGATCTGGCCCGCACCGAACGACGCGCGCTCGTCACCAACAACGTCGCCGACTTCCGCGCGCTCCACCTGCAAGCAACTGAACCGAGCGCCGCTGGGCATTTCGGAATCATCTTCCTCTCCAGCCGGCGGCGGCGTCGCAAGTCCGACACCGGTCCAATCATCAAGGCGCTCGAGGAGATGCTCGCGACGCACGCTCAGGACGACGCGTTAGCGAACAGCGAGGCTTGGCTCTAGCCAGCCGGAACAGAGCGGCAGCCGGCGCCGGCGCAACTGTTGAGCTTCGCCAGCTTGCCGATCATCTTCGCTTTGATTGCCGCGTAGGCAGGGTCGGCCGCGAGGTTGTTGATCTCGAACGGATCGGCCTTCAGGTCGTAGAGCTCCTCGCCACGGCTGACCTTGTAGACGACGTACTTCCACGCATCGGTGCGGACGCCCTTGTAGGCCTGATCCCAACGGTTCGAAGGTATTGACGAACTGGCGAAGAGCGGCTCGGGAGCCTCAATTGAGATTGCGCGGTCAGGCCGCTTCGCCGGGTTGTTGGCGGTTGGAAGCAGCGAAACGCCGTCGAGCGTGCGGCCTGCCTTCGCCTT
This sequence comes from Actinomycetota bacterium, assembly GCA_009699615.1. Classification (GTDB taxonomy): domain Bacteria; phylum Actinomycetota; class Thermoleophilia; order Solirubrobacterales; family Solirubrobacteraceae; genus F1-60-MAGs163. Next base: position 1,820 of record WLNV01000129.1, on the reverse strand, counting down.
CGCGAGGTCGAGGATCGTTGCGGCGAAATCTACGTTCGACACCTGGCCCTTAATCTTGCGGCCCTTCGGCACGCCCGGCCCAGCAACGATGAACGGCACGCGCAGCGACTCTTCATACGGGAGGAACTTGTCGCCGGGAACGCGGTGCTCACCTTGCAGCCAGCCGTTGTCGGAGGTGAAGATGATCGTCGTGTTGTTGTATTGCCCGGTCGCTTTGAGCTTCGCGACGATCTTCGCTACGTGGTCGTCAACCGCCAGCAGCGAGCCGACGCGGCCTTCGTAGTCGAGCTGCAACTGGGCTATTGCGTCGTCGCTCAGTACCGGCAGGTGCGTCGTCATGTTGGCCGGCAGCTTCGAGAAGCTTGACTCGCCTTGGTTGAAGTTCGGTGGGCGCGGCAGCGTATAGCTCTTGCTCTTTGCTTCGTAGCGCGGAGCGGGCCGCGGGTCGGCGCCCTTGCGGCCGAGCAGCGAAGGTGAGCTGGCAACATCCTCACGGTGCGCGGCGGCAGGTGACCACCACATGAAGAATGGCTTCTTCTCGCTCTTCTCTTTATCAAGCAGTCCAGCAAAAACATCGCCCGTTACGTCGACGGAGTAGTCATTCGCGTTCTCGCTGCCGAAATCGCTGTACGGCGGCGGGCCGAAGACGGCGCGCAGCTTCTTGACTATCTCGAGAATCACCGGCTCGGGCTTGTCGATCACCTGGATGTTGGCGAAATCAACGAGCTTGTGGGCGAAAGCTGAGTCGCCCCAAGTCTTCTCGCCTTTACCGTCGAGGCTCATCACGAAGTTGAAGTAGTCGTAGGAGGAGAGGTCGAGCAGCCCGCGCCAGACGTCAAAGCCTTTCGGCTTCTCACCCTTGCCTGTTAGCGCGCCGTAGCCGTTGAGCCACTTGCCGACCATCCCTGTGCGGTAGCCAGACTTCTGAAGCCATGCCGGAAGGATGTTGCCGCGGTCCTTCATTCCGTACCAGCCGTGCGGGTAGAAGTTGCCGACGACCTTGTGGTTGTGGGCGTACTGCCCGGTGATGAAGGTCGCGCGCGCGGGGCAGCAGAGCGGGAACGAATCAACCGCGTCGGAGAAGGTCGTGCCGCGGTCGGCAAGCAGCTTCTTGACGTTCGGCATGTGGACTAGATCGGCCGCGGCCTGATCGTCGGTCATGATCACGACGATGTTCGGCTGGTTGCCTTTGCCAGCGCCGACTTTGCGTGCCTCAGCAGGCGCTACAGCAACCGCAGAACAGCTCAGCGCGACGAGGGCAAGGATCGGAAACTTTCGCATTCCCGAACCGTACAGGTATGCGGGTTACCCGCGACGCAGTAGCGAACGACCGGCGGCAACCCTCAGCGCTGCGGGTTCCAACGAACGTTGCGCACATGCCTACGGTGCAGCAGCGTGGGGATCGTCACAATCACCGACGGAATGCCGACGATCACCCAGTAGACCAGCGGGTACCAAGGGACAATCGGCAGCGCCGAGGTAGCCGAGCGGTCATAGCGGCGGTCGATCAAGATTCCAGTAGTGAGCTGCGCAACGGCGGCCGTGACGACGACGGCGATCCAACCCCAAGGCACTGGGTCTAGATCGGTGACGCCGAGAGCGCGCGCTGCTTCGAAGAACAGCAGGACGCCCCACAGCAACAGCAGCAGATGCCACCAAAGCAGCGAAACGGAGGCTTCGAGATAGACGGGCCAGTGGCGCCGATTGCGCCAATGGACGACTATCCCCGCGTGCTTGATTAGGACCTCAACCAGCCCTCTACCCCAACGCAGACGCTGCCGCAGCAGCACTGGAATCGTCTCAGGCACGGCCATCCCGAG
>WLNV01000128.1 GCA_009699615.1 Actinomycetota bacterium | reverse complement strand
GCTGCGCTGATTTGATCGCGGAAAGCGGAGAGGGAGGGATTCGAACCCTCGAACGGAGTTACCCCCGTTACACGATTTCCAGTCGTGCCCGTTCAACCACTCCGGCACCTCTCCTGGACTCGACTCTGGTGAAGCGTACTTCAGCCGATCGCCCAGCGGCCTTCGCTGAGCACTTCGCTTCGGTCGCCGTCGCCGTCAACGCCGGTCACGACAACGTCGTGCGAGCCGATCATGAAGTCGACGTGGATCCGGCTGAGGTTGATTCGGTCACGGTCATCGTCGCCATCGAGGCACATTCCGTAGGACGAGCCAAGCGCGATGTGGCTGGCCGCGTTCTCGTCGAGCAGCGTGTCGAAGAAGGTTGTGCCGAGCTTGCCGATCCGCCCGTCACCGTCGACCAAAGCAACTTCGCCGAGCCGTGAGGCGCCTTCGTCGCGATCGCAGTAACCGCGCAGGATCTCGGCGTTCTTGTCGGCGTCGATCCGAATCGCCTTGCCGCCCTTGAACTCAACTTCGAGCCCTTCGATGATCGAACCACCGAGCACCAGCGGCTTCGTCGCGCGCACCACGCCTTCTGTGCGAAGCGGGTCTGGGACCGAGAAGATCTCCTCGGAAGGAATGTTCGGCATGTGGTCGATGCCATCAACGGTTTGGAATTGCGCGGCGAGGAACTTGCTGGTCGGCAGCAGTCCAACGACGAGGTCGGTGCCCGGCCCTTCGAAGTGGAGCGACTTGAAGCGTCGCTCGGTGACCTTCTCGGCCGCCTCGATCAGAACCGCGGCGCGCTTGCGCCAAGCGGCGACCGGGTCGTCCTCGTCGAGTCGGCAGACGTGCACCAGCGATTCGGCGAGCCGTTCAAGTGCGGCTGCCGGTTCAAGATCGGGGAATACCAGCTCGGCCCACTCCTGGCTGGGGCAGGGGCCGATCGTCCAGTTCGTCGTCGCATCGTTGACGACGGTGCCGCTCTCCTTCACCGCCGGGAGCTGATCCTTGCCGACCAGTGCCGGATCAATGTCATCGAAGAGTCCGGGCGCGGCCGGGCCGCTGAGGCCGATTCGTGCGCAGCGCTGGTCACCGAGCGCGAGAATGCGGTCGCCGTACCACGAGGGAACGAACTCCAGCGTCTGCGGGTCGGCGTTGGCGAGGCGGGCATGCTTGACGTGCGGGTCGAAGTAGCCGACGTCAACGAAGCGGGCGCCGTGGCGGTAGGCGCTGGCGGCCAGCGCGCGGGCCACCTCTTCCTTGCCGATTTCGGCGCCGATCGCGACGATCTGCCCCTTCTGGACGTTGGCGCCGAAGCCAACCATCAGGTCGGCGAAGCGCTCAAGTGTCTGTTCGTCGAAGCCGCTGAAGGATGCCATTGCGCCAGCCTATCGGCCAAGCGGCCCAAAGCCGCCCTTGCTTTATCTAGAATGGCCGTATGTCTACTCCCGGATTTGCTGCTCCCCACCCCGTCACGCGCGAACGCTCGCTGGCGATCTTCGGCCAGGTCATGGGTCTCGTTGCGATCACCTGCGTCTTCGCTGCCGCCGGTGCCTACATCGGCCGCGACATCACGGGCCTTTCGTCACTGCTCCCTTGGGTCGCCGCGATGGCTTGCCTGATCGGCCTTAACGTTGCGAACAGCAAGGGCATGCAGCAGCTGGCGCTCATTCTGCTCTTCGCAGTTGGGCTGCTGCTTGGAATCGCGATTGGCTACACCGTCAACTACTACACGACGACCGACCCCAGCGTCGTCTACCAGGCGGTTGGCGCAACAGCGCTATTCGTTGGCGCTCTCGGCGCCGGCGGTTACGCAATCCGCAAGGACCTTTCGTTCCTCTACCGCTTCGCTTTCTTTGCGCTGCTCGGGCTGATCGTCTTCGGCATCGTCACGCTCTTCGTCAGCATGCCCGGCGGCTCGATGATCTACGCCTTCTTTGGCCTCGCGATCTTCGGCCTCTTTGTCGTGCTCGACTTCAACCGTCTGCGCCGCGCCGGCCAGCAGGAGGTAATTCCGCTGGCGGCAGGGATCTTCCTTACCGTCTTCAACGTCTTCCTCTTCTTCCTGCAGATCTTCGGCGGCAACCGCTAACAGTGCTGCGCCGCGCAATGGCTTCCCGACTCAGCGTTCCCGAGCCCGACCAAACGCTGCCCGGGCGTGAGAGCGAGCTGCCCGGCATTCCCGAGCGTCACGCTGTTCTTGACGCGCCGCTGAAGCCGCCGTTCGGTGATGGCGTTCGCACCGCAGTTTTCGGCCTTGGCTGTTTCTGGGGAGCGGAGCGGATCTTCTGGCAGCTCCCGGGCGTCGTTTCAACGGCGGTCGGTTATGCCGGCGGCACTACGCCGAACCCGACCTATGAAGAGACCTGCTCCGGGCAGACCGGCCACACCGAGGCTGTGTTGGTCGCGTACGACCCGGCGCAGATCAGCTACGAGGATCTCCTGAAAGTTTTCTGGGAAGGGCACGACCCAACCCACGGAATGCGCCAGGGGAACGATGTCGGAACGCAGTACCGCTCAGCGATCTACTGGGATGGCGAGGATCAGCACGAGGCTGCGATCGCATCGGCTGAGCGCTACGGCGCGGCGCTGAAAGCCTCCGGAATGGGCGAAATCACGACCGAAATCGCCGCCGCAGGCCCGTTTTACTACGCCGAGGATTACCACCAGCAGTACCTGCACAAGGTTCCGCACGGCTACTGCGGCCTTGGCGGCACGGGCGTTAGCTGCCCGATTGGCACAGGCCAAGCTGCCTGAGGGCGATCTACCGACGCGTCGCGCCTCGGAGTTTGGCATCATTTCAAGCATGAATAGTCGACTCGTTGCCCCGGTCCTGCTCGTCTTGGCGCTTGCCGCCGTTCCGGCCGCTTCGGCAGCCGCGCCGGGCGTGAAAGCCGCCGGCACCTGCCCGCAGTTCCGAGTGATGCACAACGACCACATCGGCAGCGTCAAGTTCCCCGCCGGCGCCTACAACATGGTCACCAGCCAACTCAGCTGCCAGCAGTCGACGGTGCTCTTCCAGCAGTTCCTTGACCGGCCGTCGGGCAACCTGCCGCGTCCATGGAAACTCGCGCTGCTTTCCGGCCAGCGTCGCCGCTTCACGAAGGTAGGTACGAAGACCGATTTTCAGGCCACCCCGGCGACTCCGTCGCCCAGCCCGTCAACGCTGACCTGTCCCGGCACATTTGCTGTTCTGCACAATGACCGGATCGGCTCGATGAAGCTTCCGGCCGGGAATTACAGAATCGCCCGACTGACGACGAAATCGCTCTCCTGCTACACCGCTTCCTACGATTTCAAGTACTTCCTTGATCATGATTCGTCCGGTCACCTCCCTTCGCCGTGGTACACGAATCCGTCGACGAAGACCTTCTACCGCGGCAGCAGTACCGATGGCTTCCGTGTCACGAAGACCTCCAGCTTCGCGGCCGGGCTCTTCGGCTCGCTGCTGGGCCTCGGAGTAGCAGGCTGAAGCTGCAGTAACCGGCGCATTACGGCCGAATACTGTGCCAACCTGTCTGAATGAATAAATCTCGCAGTCTTCTAACGCTCTCCCTTTCACTCGTCGCGATTGCGGCGCTACCAGCTGCTGCGCAGGCCTCGACGGCCAGCGCTTCCGCCAAATGCCCTCAGTTTCGCGTCGTGCACCATCTTGACAAGATCAGCGGTGTTTCATTCCCTGGTGGCCCTTACAACATGGTCAACAGCGGCATGACATGTCTTCAGACGTCGACGTACTTCACCCAGTTCCTTGCGGCCACCCGCGTACCGAGCGGTTGGACTGTGAAGCTGCTCTCCGGTCAGCGTCGCCGCTTCACGAAGCTGCACACAAACCCAACGGTCGATTTCCAGGCAACGCCTGTAAGCGAGCTAACCCTGACCGCGAGTTCCCTGACCTGTGCAGGCACTTTCCATGTGCTCCATAACGACAACATCGGCGCGATGAAGCTCCCTGCCGGCAGCTACACGATCAAGCTGGCAAGTCACGACACTCCGGGGCTCAACTGCAAGGTTGCGTCGAACGAGTTCACTTACTTCCTCGACAATGACTGGAGGGGCGTCCTGCCTCGTCCGTGGAAGATGAACGTAGGAGCGAAGAGCTTCTACATGAACACTCCAAGCGACGGCTTCAGCGTTGCGCGGGTCGGGAGCTAACAGGAACTTGGCGATGAAGCTCTCTGTTCGTCGCCATTTGGTCAGATCTTTGGGCGCAGCCGTGGTCTGCGCGTCGGTGTTCGCCGGCGCGCCGGCCGCGGCGCTCGCCCAGGATGTTGCGCCGGCCCCTGAGGGGACCGGCCTGACGAAGTGCGCTGGCACCTACCAGGTGCTTGACGCGGCTCGGGCAGGGACGCTTTCTCTTCCCGCCCGCGCCTACACGCTGGCGACCACCGCCGACCTCAACTGCAGTGAAGCGGCTCGCTTGCTGACAGAGTTTCAGCGCGCCTGGGGAACGAAGCTGCCCTTGACTTGGAAGTCGGTCAGCGGCCCGGTCGGCTTCTCCAACTCTGCCGGCCAGCGCTTCAGCGTTGCCCGCGCACCCGCCGCCAGTCAGTCCAAGCTTGCCTGCCCGTACCTGACTTTGGTTCAGGGCGCGCGAGCCGGCTCGGTCTACGTTGGCGCCGGCCGTTACCGCCTTACCCGCTCGTCAACTTCGCTCAGCTGTGCCGCCGCAGCCCGCAACTTCTTCGCGCTCGCCTACGGCACCGGCGACCCTGACGGCAGTTGGCACGCGCAGTCGGTCGGTACCGCCGCGGTCCAACTGACGCGCGGTTCGACCAGTTTCACGCTGCGTCGCGCTTTCGCCGTGACCAGCGGCGGCGGCACATTCCCGGCGCGCGGCGAATACCGCTGCGGCCCCTTCTTCACGGTCGGCAACGATGATCCGATCGGGAAGAAGTTCACCGTCACCAAGGGTCGCTACGCGATAACAACCTTCGGCTCAACCGACTGCGCCGCGGCGGTCAAGATCCTGCCGACTCTGCTCGGCAAGCGTTCCGGTGTGCTGCCTTCCCCGTGGCTGCTGCGCAGCGACACAGGGTCGTTCGTGCGCAGCGCCAGCGGATCAAGCGGCTTCAGGCTCTCGCCCTACTTGGGCCAGTAGAGCCTTCTAGGTTGTCATTCCGGTGAACTGACCACCGGTGATGTTGAGCGTCTGCCCGTGGACGTAGTTGCTCCACGGTGAGCAGAGGAAGAAGACGCCGCCGGCTGCCTCTTCAGGCGTACCAGGGCGGCCGATCGGAATCAGCATCGATGCCATACCGCGCATCTGGTCTGGAATACCGAGCTGAACCTTCTCGCCGTCGATCTCCATCGTGTTCGCCTCATCCTTCGAAGCGGTCAGACGGGTCTCGATGTAGCCGAAGGCAACAGCGTTGCAGTTGATCTTGAACTGGCCCCACTCCTTCGCCAG
>WLNV01000127.1 GCA_009699615.1 Actinomycetota bacterium | reverse complement strand
GGCAGCCGTGTATGAATCAGCCCAGATGCTCGTAGCCATTTTCCGCCGCCGTCTTAAAGAGGGCGCAACGTTTGAGGACTTCATCGCCGCGTGGGAGGCTGACAAGGGCTTCGGCGTGCCGGCACGGGTCTTTAACAGCGTCTCGCTGGAAGACCCGCGTGAGATTCTCTCCGTCGGGTTCGTCGACATTGACGCCGAGGCATTTGAGCAAGCTACTACTGGCGTGGCCGATCAAGAGGAGGTGCGACACGCCCGAATTGATGACGTGATCGAATCGACCGAGCTGCGCGCCTTTTACGATCTTCGAACTGAACATGACTTCAGCGACGAACCACGCGAGGTTGATCTCACTTCGGCGGCCAGCCTGCTCGCCGGCCTGCGCGCGCCCGGCGGCTGACATGGGCATGGCTGGTTCGCACCAGCTACCCCTCGCGTGTGAAGCGAGTCTGGATTCCTCTTAATCAGGCAGGGAGTGGCGTAGGGGATTCGGGCTCTGCCTGGCCCGGAGACTTACCGTCCGTTTAGGCGGTTGTTGCGCAGGATTGTCTCGACGATCGCGCTTGGGTCGAGCTTTCGTTTGCTGGCGGCTACGGCCGACATGTCAAGGCCCGCGGGGGCGGTGAACAGGCAGGTTGTCCGTCGCGGAGCCATCTTCAGCGTCAGCAGGTACTCGCGCAGCGGGTTATCGACGCAGTCGGACTCGGTCCGGAGGAAGTTGACGTGGTTGCCGCCCAGCTGGGTGACCGCGAAGGCGCTCGGGAACGTCCTGACCATTATCCTGCCCCAGGCCAGCGGAGTGGCGGGATCGGCGCTCGAGTTGGAGATCGCCAGCTTGAGGTTCCTGACGCGCGCGAGACTGGCCCTGGATGCGAGCCTCGGGATAGGATCGGGCCGGAAGCTGAAGCCGACGCAGGCGTTTACGTTTGAGGTGACCATGAGACCCCGGAATACCGGAGCCCGCGATACGACGTTGCGAACGATCTGCGAGCGCTGGCGGGCTCCCGGATGGCCAGCGTAATCTAAGCAGTTGATCGCGAAGTTTTCGTTGGTGCCTTTCCCTCCGGTGCCTTCGGGCTCTGCGCCAAGCAAGGTGCGCAGCGCGGTGCGGGCCTCATCGCCGCCGGAGCCGACGATGCGGGCCTGGGATACCAAATTGGCCGCCGGGACGATCTGCGGCCAATTGCTTTGCGAGTTTATGAGCGGATAAGCGATGCGAAGAAGCCAGTCATACGCGCCGATCTCGAGGACATTTCCGGTTGTTCCGATGTCCACCGGCGAGGCGAAGAGGCTGTTGCGGGTGGAGATGACCGCCGCGTAGGAGGCAGGGCTGACCGAACGGATGAAGCGCAGCGTCTCGTCGACAGCTCTATCGGTGCCCCACTCCTGATAACTGGCCCAGGTGAGGTTCGGCGCGACCGTTCCGTCGAGGAGTATTGCCCGCACCCTTCGCGGATAGCGGTAGGCGTAAACGCTACCGATCGTCGTTCCATAGCTCATCCCCCAAAAGTTCAGCTTGGCGTCACCGACCGCAGCCCGCATCGCGTCGAGATCACGGACCACATTGTTGGTGCCAACGTGGGCGATGAAGTCAGCGCTCTTCCTCTGGCAGGCCCGGTTTGCCCTGGCGATCCGGGGTGCCTGCTGTACGGAGAGCCTGACCCAGTTGACGTTGGGGGTGTTGGGAGGGAGGACGAGGCCCCCAGCCGCTTCGCAGTCGAAGGCCGGCCGGGTCTCGCCGATCCCACGAGGGTCAAAGGCGACGAGGTCAAACGATTTCGAGAGCGATAGCGAGATAGCCGGGACAGTCCAGCTGGTGCGCCCTTCCTCGCCAGGGCCGCCAGGATTGGTAAAGAGCGTGCCGGTCTTCGTGCCCGACGCCGGAAGCTTCTGTAGCGCCAGCGTGAACTTCTTGCCGGTTGGTCTGCTGTAGTCGTAAGGAACCTCGAACGTCCCACACTGAAGCGTTGGATAATTCTCAACCGGGCAGGCGGTCCAGCTGATCTGCGCGGCTTGGGCGCTGGCCCCGGCGGCAGGGCCGAAAGCGGCCGCCACGACGACGAGGGGAAGGAGCGAAAGTGACCTGCGTGCTTTCATCATCGCAAGACGGTACTAAATACGGGCTCACTGCGCGCCGGCAGTGGCGAGCTAGCTGACCTGAACCGGTGCCCGAAGCGGCTGCAGCGGGCCGTCGTCGACGGCCGCATCGAAGCCTCGCTTGGCGTTTGAACTGGCGCTCCGGTTAGCGCCGGCTTAGGTATCGCAGTTGCCGCCCATGCAGTCCGGCTTGAAGGTGATCAGCACCTTCATTTCGCGCCCGCAGCGGATCGGGGTTGTCGGTCCGGTTTCGTCGCAAATCAGCGTGCTCAGATGGCGCATCTGGCTTGCCTTAGCGGTGTTGCTCAGGCGATAGGTAGTGAGCATCTTTCGAGCTGATGCGCAGCTTGTGCCCCAGACCTTCACGTCGGTGACTGTGACGCCAGGCAACTTGACGGTGCCGCAGCGGTGCTCAGTCTTGCCCTTCTTGACCCGCTCCGCGGTGACCGCTGGATCCTTGACGTTGTAATCCGGGCGAGGAATTCGCAGGCCAACTTCAGGATGCGTGTCGCGTGATCTTCCCCGGACAGTTTCTTCTGTCCAAGCTCCCGCAGTTGATCGGCTCGTGCTGCCCGTTTTGACTTCACTGCGCTTGGCGATCGACGCTGCCTTTACGCCAGGCTGACAGACCTTGTTTGATTCGTCTTGGCTGAGCGCGCAGATGATCATGTTCCCGCGCAGTGTGCCTTCGCGCTCGATGATCCGTGCCTGTAGATTTTCCCATTGCCGCCGCACGTCAAGGATGGCGACGCGAACGGCGTTCTGCTCGTTGTTCGATTGCGCGCCCCGCGTGGTCATATAGTCGGCAGGCATGTTTGTTTTGGGCGTGACATAGCCGCTGCGAGGGTTGATCATTGCCCGGTCCTTATTGATTGTTCCGTGGGTCGCGCGCCCTACCTTTTCGCAATCCCCGTCGGGATAACAACCGGTGGCGAGGTTGTTTTCGAAGTTCGTGCGGGGAATCTTGGCGAGGAACGGACTGGGGACAGTCATCTCCAGGCCGGGCGGATTCAGAATCGAGAACGGTGATGATGCCTTGTCGGTGTAGTTGCTGTGCGAATAGAAATCTTCGACCGCATGCAGCGCGTAGCCAAACTGCTGCAGCATCAAGCACTTGATTCGGCCGTAGTCGCCATTGAAGGTGCAGCCGCCGGCCTTATTGCCGTAGTCCGGTTCGGAAATATCGACCCGGTTCGAGGTGTTGAGCATCTTGTGCGCAACCTCGACGACGCCTTCGCAGCGGTACGACAGGGCGCCCATTTTTTGGAGGCCTCTGCAATTCGGCCTGAGCTTGCTGTCGTCGCTTAATCCATTGCCAATCATCGCGTTGAGGAATGTTTGGCACTGGTTGAGCTCGTGGTTGGCCTGGGTGCGTGTGTGCGGATAGCCAGGCTGATCAACGAAGTCGCCTTCGTCGCAGTGCCACCAAGAAGGGCCACCACCACCGTGCATCGGCATATTGTCGGGAGCGCCAACCGCACCCCACGAGCCGCCCATCCCGGCGAGGTTGCTGATGCTCTTCGGACCGAAGCAGGAGCGGGGGCTGCTCTGAGCTTCACACGAGAGCGCCGCGCGAGTGATGTTCTCGTGCTCCGCGTAGAAACGCACGCCCGGCAGCGAACCGTTGATCGTCCCGAAAGCCTCTGATTTCGGGGCAGATATGAGCGACGCGAAGGTGATCAGAAGGAGCAAGAAAGGGACTAGCGTGATCCGACTGAAGGCTGGATTCATTGACTCAAGCTATCAGGCCTGCTTAGCGCACGCGCCGGGCGACCTTCAGCGCCGCTGCGGCGGTGAAGTTTCGCCAGCTGGCGGTTAGCTGCGAGTCGGCGAGTGAGATCGTCGTGTAGTTGGCGAACTGGGCGCGGACGATCGTGCTGGCGACTATCCGGTAGGCGGTGAAGCCGTCGACCCAAATGCTGAGGCCGGGCAGAAGGTTGGCCTTCCTTAAATCTCGGATGAACGCCGGACTCGAAGGTTATGGTGATCGGCATGACCGCAGACGGGACCGTTGCCAGAAACAGCAATCTACGCGACGCCCGAAAAGCGAAGAACGATGAGTTCTATACACAGTGGGCACGGCTGGTTCGGATCGCCGCATTGGCTGGTGATTCGGGGTCGTTCCTACTGCGTTGCTACTGAAAGGCAGGGGCTTGCTACTCGGTTGCTACCCGTAGGCCGACCCAGGCGCAGCCGGCGCTCTGGTCAACAAGGTGCTGGGCGCGCCGCCGTACTTGCGCCCCCGCTCGGCGGGTTTCGTATCCTTCCGTAATGCGTTCTTTTCTGCGGGTTCTAGTTGTTGCTGTGTCGGCGTGCGTTCTGTTGTCCGGGGTGGCACAGGCGCGCGCCGTCAAGGGCTGCGTGATCAAGCATCACACGAGCTGCCATCACAAGAACCTGAACGGTAAGGATCTGCGCGGCGCTGTGTTGCATCACAGCGTGCTGCACAACATGGATCTGCGCCACGCGAACCTACGAGGTGCTGATCTCCGCTACGCCGACCTGCGCAAAACTGACCTGCGGGGAGCTGATCTGACCGGAGCGAACCTAAAAGGCGCAAAACTTCATTACTACACCGCTAAGGCTAAGCAGCGAAGGGCTGGTATCGCACAGGCACAAGCCGCGCCGTCATGCAACCCAAACTGTTCGGGCGCGGATCTGCGCGGAGCCAACTTCACAGGCGCGAACCTGACCGGCGCGAACCTGGCCTACGCGAACCTCCTCGGCACGCAGCTGGCCGGAGCGAACCTGACCGGAGCGAACCTGACCAACGCGGACCTGGGAGGCGCGAACCTGACCGAAGCGAACCTATCCCGCACGAATTTGACTTACGCAAGCTTCGTCAGCGCGAACCTGACCAACGCGAACCTGACCAGCGCGAATCTGTCCTACGCGTGGCTAGTCAGCGCGAACCTGACCTACGCGTACCCGCTTAGCGCGAACTTCACCGGCGCGTGGCTAGTCAGCGCGAACCTGACCTACGCGAACCTGACTGGAGCGATCTTTTCCGGCGGCAACCGCTTTGGCGCTATCTGGTACTACGCGACCTGCCCCAACGGCACGGTAACCAGCAACAGTTGTTAGCACCACACAAGCCAAACTAGCTAGCGGAAGCATCACGGCCCGTCAACGCGGGGGATTCAGCTGGCGTCGAACCGTGACCTCTCGCGGGCCAAGCGAGTCTGGCGTCGTCCTCTTGATCAGGCAGGGAGTGGCGTAGGGGATCCGGGCTCCGCACAGCCCGGGGAGCTACCGTCCGTTCAGGCGGTTGTTGCGCAGCATCGTGTCGACGGTCGCGCCCTAGTTGAG
>WLNV01000126.1 GCA_009699615.1 Actinomycetota bacterium | reverse complement strand
CGTTCGGTGAGTCGTTCCAAACAACCTCTTCGCTGAGTGAGTTTGACGCATTGAGCGAGAGGTTGGTGCCACCAACACTTGTCACCCATTCAGAGCTCCCTGGGTAATCAACGCTCAGGATTCGCTCCGCCGAAACGTTGCCCGCCGCTGCACAATCGGTCGAGCCTGTGTCACCGGAGGCGGAGATCACGGTAACCCCCATCGTCGTGGCTATTTTCATCACTCGTTCGGACTGTTTGAGTACCGCATTCCCGCCGCTCTGGGGCTCACAGCCTCCAAGCGATGATGAAATCACCGACGCCCTGTAGCGACTAGGGGCTTCTAGTGCCGCAGCCACCAGGCTCAGGATCGGCGTTTGGGGGCTCCCTTCGATCACTTGGATCGATTTCACTTCCGGCGCTGCGGCGGAGATCACCTGCAGATCAAGTGTCGCCTCACCGCCGGGAGGTAGTGGCTTCTTTAGGCCAACGAGCTTCAACGGTGTAGGCGGTGGCTTGTAGCCAAAGCAGGCACCGGCTGTTTCCAGGTCGGCGCGGCTAAAGCCGACATTCTCAATCACGGCGATCCGCTGCCCCTGGCCTTTGTAGCCCCTAGCGTGCAGCGAGCTGAGTCCGTAGGCCTTGTTGACCTGATTCGGCGTGTAGGAGGGGATGTAGCCGGTTGGATTTGGTGAGTCGGCCGGGACGTTACTCCCGGTATTTAGCGCATCTTCACAGCCGGCCAGTGTGCCGAGGTTTCCTCGCAGCGAGCTGCCTGCCGCTCGCTGGGTAGCGTTGAAGGCGAGTGTTTGGTCGCGCGTTAGCGGACCGAAGTCTCCGGCCTGCGCGGCCGAGGCGCCGCGCCGCGCCGCGCGCGCTGTCGGCGCGTCATCAAGGCCAACCACGCCGGTGACGGTTCCTGCCAGCGACGGCGGCAGCTGTGGCTTTCCGGTCGGCGCGACGTAGCGCTTGCCGCTTGCGCTGGCCTTGTAGGAGGCGAAGCCGGTTGAGAAGAGCGTGCCGGCCTGCGCAACTGTCGCTTCGGTTTCGATCCAGAAACCGCCAAGGCCGGTGCGTGGGGTCAGGCCCGCGGCGCGCAGCGCCTTGGTTACGCGCACGCGATCAGCCTGCGATGAGCCGAAGCGCTGCGCGATCTGCGCTGGGCTGAGGTACTTGCCGTAGAGCGGGGAGGAGGGGTTCGAGGCGGCGCTGGCGTAGGCCGTCAGTGCGGCGTCGTCGGCGCGGAGCGTGAGCAGCAGACTCAGCCGGTGGCTGGCCGAGGCGGCGCCAACGCGCTTGCCCTTGCTTGCTGCGCTGGCGGTCGCGAAGACGTCATCGGCGCTCGCAGCGGCGGGCGCGGCGGCCAGCAGTGCGGTAGCGATCAGCAGGGCGGAAGTGAAGCGAGCTCTAGGCATCGGGACAAACTACTGGCCCAGAGCGCCGAAAGCTACGTGCCGCTGATCTTGCTCAGTGTCATCGTGCGCGTGAAGCTGCGGGCGCTGCCGCCGGTGGGGCGCCGCGAGCTAACGGCTGCCAGCAACGGCGCCTGCGCGGCTTCCACCGAGCTTGCGCGCTTCATAGGAGAAGAGCGGAATGTTGACCGAGCCCCAGCCGGAGGCGCGGTCGTAGTACTTCGTCGCCGAGCAGCAACCAGTTGCGGTGAAGTCGGGGCCGATCATCTTGCCGAGGTCGTTGCCGACCTTCGTCACATCGCGGAAGACCTTCGCCCGCGTCGTCGCGTTGCCCGCCAGCTTGTAGATCTTCTTGTTGAGGAATCCGAGCTGCGCCTGCCCTGCGGCCTTCGCTTGCTGGTTGGCGATCGCTACGCCGGAAGCGAACAGCGGCGTAGCGGCGCTGGTGCCGCCGACCGGGGCCCAGCCGCCAAAGCAGTCGCTGGCGGCGCAGTAGATCGGGTAGCCGGGGACGCTGTCAGCGAGCAGTGCAATGTCAGGCGTGCTGCGCACAAGGTAGCCGGAGCCAACGCCCGGCCCGGTCTGCCAAGAGGGCTTGCCGAAGAGCAGGCTGTAGCCACCGGTTCCGGCGCCAAATTGGGTTGGTGAATCGTTCCAAACAACCTCTTCTGTGATTTTGTTCGACGAACTGAGCGAGATGTTGGTTCCACCAATGGCAGTTGCCCACGGCGAGCTCGCCGGGTACTGAACGCTCATTACGGGCAGCGCGCCAGAGTTGTCACCCTGCGGGCAGCCGGTCGAGCCGGTGTCACCGGTCGATACGACGGTCGAGATCCCGGCCGCCGCAGCTGATTTCAGTGTCCGTTCCATCTGGTTTAAGAAAGGCTGCACACCGGCCAGCCCGGCCTCACACATGCCGATCGAGGCTGAAATGATCGATGGGCGGTAGCTGCCCGGGGCTTCAATCGCGCTAGCGACCGCCTGAACGAAGCTGGAGTTTGTGTTCGGCGTCTCGATTACGCGGATCGAACTGAGGTTCGGCGCCGAGGCGGAGATCACTTGCAGGTCAAGCGTCGTTTCGCCGCCGACCGGCAGCGGCGCCTTCAGGCCGATCAGCTTGACCGGCGTTGGCGGCGGCTTGTAACCGAAGCAGGCGCCGGCTGTTTCTAGGTCGGCGCGGCTAAAGCCGTCAATCTCAATCACGGCGATTCGCTGGCCCTGACCTTTGAGCCCCTTGCTGTGGAGCGAGCTGAGTCCGTAGGCGGAGTTGACCTGGTTGGGCGTGTAGGGCGGCAGGTAGTAGCCGTTGCCGAGGTCAGTCCCGGCGGCGCGGCCCGCGGCGCAGCCAGCCTGCGTTCCCGTGTTGCCACGGATTGAGCTACCGAGCGAGCGCTGACGGTCGCTCAGCTCCTGATTGAGCGCCGGCGGCAGCGGCTCCAGCGCCGCCGTCTTCACGGCCGGCGCGTCGTCGAGCCCAACGACACCGGTCACAGCGCCCGCCAGCGACGGCGGCAGCGTCGGCTTGGCTGTAGGCGCGACATAGCGCTTGCCGCTTGTGCGGGCTTTGTAGGAGGCGAAGCCGGTCGAGAAGAGCGCGCCAGCCTGCGCAACGGTTGCCTCGGTTTCGATCCAGAAACCGCCAAGGCCGGTGTGGGGGGTTAGGCCAGCACTCCGCAGCGCCGTGGTTACACGCGCGCGATCAGCCTTCGATGAGCCAAAGCGCTGCGCGATCTGCTCCGGGCTGAGGTACTTGCCATAGAGCGGGGAGGAGGGGTCGGAGACGGCGCTGGCGTAGGCGGTCAGTGCGGCGTCGTCTGCGCGCAGGGCGAGCAGCAGGCTCAGTCGGTGGCTCGAGGAGGCGGCGCCAACGCGCGCGCCCTTGCTGGCTGCGCTGGCGGTCGCGAAGACGCCATCGGCGCTCGCAGCGGCGGGCGCGGCGGCCAGCAGAGCGGTAGTGATCAGCAGGGCTGAAGTGAAGCGGGTTCTAACCATTGCTGCGACCATAATCGCTCGCGGCGCCGCAGGTAGAAAAGATTTACGTATCAGCAGGACGCGATTGAAGCTTCGGCATCAGCTCTGGGGGCACGAATGTCTCAGCCACCATGTCGCTTACGGGGACGAAGTAGCGGTTGCTAACTATCCAGATCGTGGCGATTATCCCCAGCGCGCCGAGGCCAACAAGAACGATGAAGACGCCGATCGAGTCGGCGATCGCGGCCGCTGTCAGCGATCCGATCGACGTGCCAATTTCGACGACGATCACGTAGGCCGTCAATCCCATCGCCGCCGAGGCGGGGGAGATCTCACGTTGCACGAGCGAAGTAGTCATCACACCGAGCACCCCGAGCAGCAGGCCAGCGGGAATCAGCAGCAGTCCGGTTAAGACCAAACCAAGCAGCGCTGGCTCGACGTGGGCCGTCAGCGCCAGCAGCGCTATCGCGACGCTTACTAGCGGAAGCAGCCGCCGAGGCCAGGAATGGCGCTCGGCGCTCACGAGCATCTTGCGGGTTCCCTTCAGCCCATTAATGCGCAACTTGATCATTGGCGACACCAGCGCCGACCCGATGAAGAACATTGCCATTAGGAACGAGAGCGCAAGCTGCGACTCGGGAAACATGTATCCAGCGACCGGCGGCAGCAGCACCATCAGCGGCCAAGCCGCGAAGATCAGCACACCCATTAGTACAAACGAGGAGCGCATCAACTTTGAGGCCCAAAGCTCGCGCAGCGCGACGATCAGCGATGAGCTCTCGCTCGGCTCAGCTACCGAGCCCGCGCCCGTCAGTGGCATCCGCGCGCTCGCCCAGGCGAGCGGCAGAAAGGTAAGTCCGCAGATCAGGAACAGCCCTGAGTAACCGACCACCGCTAAGAGCAGGCCACTGGTTACTAGGCCGACAACCTGCCCGGCGCTCTTCACGCTGATCAGGCGCAAGTTTAAGTCTGAGAGCTGCTCCGGCGGCACAGCGGTGCGGACCAAATTGCTCCACGCCGGTACATACATTGCCACGTAAAGGATGCCGGTTAGCGCCGCGGCGACAAATAGAAGCTGGAGCGACTCGCCGTAGATCTCGGTGTAGACCGCAAGCGAGAGGTATAGAACAAAGTCGATCAGAAGGATTGCGACGTTCAGCTGCCGCGCCGGGAAGCGGCGCACAAGCCGCGCGCTAATCGGCATCAGGATCAGCGTCGGGGCCGCGATGAAGGCGCCGGTCGCGGCCACATCGAGGGCCGAGTTAGCCGAGCTAAACGAGCCGAAGCTGAAGACCAAAAGCAGAACTCCCCAACCGAACGATTGCAGCGTAAATGCCGCTAGATACGGCCGCAGCCCTGAGTTCGGTGCGCTTCCTGCGGGCAGCTCAAGCTCAGCAGTCATCAAACCGAAAGATAGGGATTGGCGCGGCTAACCGGTAACGCCGCTGCTGGTCTTCTTTAGCGTCACGAATCGTGTGATTGTCCGCGCTGTGCCGCCGGTGGGGGTGAATGTGGTGCTCAGCGTCACGCGAACCGCGCCGCGGCGATCAGTGCCGTCGCTGCGATGGCGGTGGCTGCTGCCCAGAGTGGGCGCACGCTGGCGCTCAGGTTGCTGCTTCGGTTAAGGCACGGCAGGCCGTTCGTGAATGGAGGCATCGTGTCGCTTTCGGGTCGACGCCTCCAAAGAGAAAAGGAAACGGTGAGGTTTGTGTGAGGGAGGAATTTAGCAAGCGCGCCTGCCTCGCGGAGCCGATTGAGTGCTGTGGCCTGGCGCTCGTCAAGTGGCGAGCTTCTGTAGCGATTAACGTAGAGTCCCCAGCTGTGAAACTTAGGAAGACGAAGAGTGCGGTGCAGACCGCCGAGCTGGCGCCGACCCCCGCCGAGCACGGCAAGTCGCTGCGCAAGCAGACGCCGCGCGCAGCTCACAGGCAGTGGGAGCCAGACGCTCAACGCCCCGACCCGCTCGCGATCCTTGAAGCCCAGGGAGCTGAGCGTGTTCAGCGGCTCGTGCCGATCCGTTACGGGCGGATGCTCGCCTCGGCCGGCGCGTTCTACCGCGGCG
>WLNV01000125.1 GCA_009699615.1 Actinomycetota bacterium | reverse complement strand
GGCTTCGGCGGCGGCTGCGAGGCGGCCTTCGGCTTCGGCGCGCCCTTCGGCTTGGGCGCCGGCGGCAGAGCGGGCTCGCGCCTACCTCCTGACGGGGACGGCTTGATCGGCGCGACCACATCCGGCTCGAAGACGCGGTTGCCGCCTGTATCGACACCGTCACCCGGGTCGAAGCTGCGTTGCTCGGCCGGAGCGACGGGCGCGGCAGGCGCGGCCTTGGCGGCAGGCTTCGGCGCCGACTCTTTGCGCAGAGCCGCCGGAGTACGGGGTTTCGTAATCGACTTGGCCTGCCGCTCTGTCGGACTGTCACCAGCCGACTTGAGGATCCTCAGTGCCTCATCCTCATCGACGCTCGACGCTGCCGCAGTTACTTCCAGACCGGCAGCGCGAAGCGCTTCCAGCAGCTCGCGGCTGGAAAGGTTCTGCTCCTTCGCTATCTCATGGACGCGCTTACTGGCCACTTGCCTCTTCTTCCAGTTCAGCGGTGGCGGCCTTGTCCTCGACTTCTTCTGCGGCCTCCAACTCCTGCTCCGTCTCTTCCTCCTGAGCGGCGTCTTCGGCAACGATCTCTTCTTCTTCAGCCTCTTCGACTGTCTCGTCGCTCTCAGCGGCAACGGCATCCGCGCCTTCAGCGTCAGCAGGCGCGTCAGCCTCAGCTTCGGCTGCTGCCTCAGCCTCTGCGGCTTCAGCTGCGGCAGCTGCGGCAGCTGCGGCAGCCTCCGCCTCAGCCTGAGCGGCTGCTTCGGCCGCAGCAGCGGCCTGTGCGGCACCGACCTTCGCTTCAATCTCCTGAACGCGGTCGGTGAGCTCGGCAGCCGGAACTTCGGCATCCGCGAAGCGCGCGACTTCATCCTCGCTCAGCTCAGCTACCAGAGCGACAGAATTACCGCTGAAGCGCCCGAGGGCGATATGGGCCGGGAGGCCACAAGAGCTGGTCCCCGCAAGCGCAGCGTTGGGACAACGACGGCCGTTCGTGAGAACAGCGACACAGCGGCCACCGACCTCTTCGTCGGCCGACATTGAACCGTCGGGGGCCTCTGTAGCGAACTCCGACTCGGAGCGGATGTCGATCCGCCAACCGGTCAGGCGCGCGGCCAGGCGTGCGTTCTGCCCTTCACGGCCGATCGCAAGCGCAAGCTGGTCGTCGGGGACAATTACGGTTGCCTGGCGCGCCTCGTCGTCGACGACGACCTCGCGGACTCGGGCCGGTGACAAAGCCTTGGCGACGAACCGTGCAGGCTCTTCGTTGTAAGGAATGATGTCGATCTTCTCGCCGCGGAGCTCGGAGACGACCATCCGCACTCGAGAGCCACGCGGGCCGACGCAAGCGCCGACCGGATCGACTCCATCGGCGTAGGAAACGACGGCAATCTTCGAGCGATAGCCGGGCTCGCGTGCAACGTTGGCGATCTCGACGAGTCCGTCGGCCATCTCCGGCACTTCAAGTTCGAAGAGCGCCTTGATCAGCTCCGGATCACGGCGACTGAGAATGATCGATGGACCCTTCGTGTCGGCCGAGACCTCTTTGATGACGGCCTTGACGCGCTGCCCGTGGTCATAGCGCTCTCCATCAACCTGCTCGGAGCGAGGCAGCAGCGCCTCAATCCGGCCGCCGACGCCGAGCTGGACCAGCGTGTAGCGCGAATCGGACTGCTGAACGATGCCGTTGACCAGTTCGCCGATGCGATCCTGGTACTCGTCGAACATCATGTCGCGCTCGGCCTCACGGACGCGCTGAAGAATGACCTGCTTGGCGGTCTGGGCGGCAATCCGGCCGAAGTCGTCAGGAGTTACGTCGGCCTCTTCGATTTGGTCGCGGTAGATCGCGAACTTCTCGGGGTCGATCTCCGGCTCGGCCGGCTCAACGTACTCACCCGTCTCAGGGTCGAGGTATGTCTCTTCGTCAATCGCTTCAACGATTAGCTGAGCCTCGAGCCGTTCAGGGATCTTCAGCTCAATCACGCGATAGTCGCCGGTTTCGGGATCTAGCTGCACACGTGCGTACTTGACCGAGGTCGGCTGCTTCTTGTACGCCGAAAGCAATGCGTCTTCGAGCGCTGAGATGAGCCGCTCTGGGCTGATCCCCTTCTCGTTTGCGAGCACTGTCATTGCTTCGATGATCTCTGTAGACATCTTGCTACTCCTCGATCAGATTGGATCGTTTAATCGCCGAATAGGGAATCGCGACCAGCGCGTCGCCGGCCGAGATTGTGATTTCGTCGCTTGATGCTCCGACGAGTTCGCCGGTGAAGTTGCTCTGACCTTCTAGCGGCTCCGCCGTGCGCACTTTGGCACGTCGCCCGAGGAAGCGCTGGTAATGCTCCGGTCGGGTCAGCGGGCGCTCGCGACCAGGAGAGGAAACCTCGATACCGACCTTCTCGCGGACCAGCTCTAGATCGCCGCTCACTGCAGCGCAGAGGTCGAGCGTCACGCCGTCCGGGTGATCGATCACAACTCGCACGGTTCCGCTCCCGGCGCCTTCTACCGCGAGCACTTCCAGAGCGGGCTGTGTTTCAGCCAGCTTGGCTTCGATTTCGGCGTGTATTTTGGTCGTATTCATCGCGATATGGGGATAAAAAAAGTGGGCTAGCGCCCACTTTCGTTGCTGCTGTGACCGGCGCTACCGGACTTCGAAAGCTCGTCGCCAACGATAGCACCGCAGGCCCCTCAGGGTTGGTTGTAGGCGATCAACGCAGTAGTTACGAGGCGAGCCTGCGTGCGGCATCGCGATAGGCGCGGTAGTCCTCGCGCTCAGGCCTAAGGCAGGCAGCAAGGGCCAATGGGCGGCGCGCATCGTCGTGCGCGCCAAGCAGCTGAAGGCACCTACCGAGGCAGAAGAGCGCGTAATCGTTGGTCGGCGCGCCGTCTACAACTGCCTTGAATTCGACAGATGCTTCGCGGTAGCGGTGGGCTCCGAAGAGCGCGCGACCGAGCGCCTCACGGACCGATGCCGCTTCCGGCTCGACCTCGCGGGCGCGGAGCAGCGCGATCACGGCAGCGTGGTGATCCCCGGCATCGAGCAGGTCGAGGCCGCTGCGGTAGGAGTCGTAAGCGGAAGGGTCGGTCATCCTCGAACCAGCGCCTTAGCCGCTAACGCTCGCCCCGGCGCTGTGGAGTTCGTCTACAGCGTCGAGGATTGAGTTGGCGATTTCCAGCTTGTCGGCCTTCGGAACGTGAACGTCTCCCCCGGCTGTGACGATCGTGACCTCGTTGGTGGTGCTCTCAAAGCCGATGTCGACGCCCGAGACGTCGTTAATCACGAGTGCGTCTAGGCCCTTGGCGGCAAGCTTCACGCGCCCAAGTTCAACCGCCTCGGCGCCGTGTTCGGCGGCGAAGCCGACGAGCGTCTGGCCGTCGGTGCGCATCTCCGAGAGCGCTGCAAGAACGTCGGTCGTTGGCTTGAGCGTCAGACTGAGTTCCGCGCGGCCAGCCTTCTTGAGCTTGCCCTCTGCCGGTTCGGCGGACGTGAAATCTGCGACGGCGGCGGCCATCAGCAAGAGATTGCACTTTGTGAACTGCTCGCGAGCGGCCTTCTCGAGCTCCGCTGCACTCTCAACGTCGATGTACGTGATCCGTTCATCGCGAGGCAGGTCGACATTTGCCGCGATCACGGTCACATCGGCGCCGCGTACCGCTGCCGCCTGCGCGAGCGCGAACCCCATCCGCCCTGACGAGCGGTTTCCGACAAATCGGACGGCGTCAATCGGTTCGCGTGTTCCTCCCGCCGTAACCAACACCTTGCGTCCGTCCCATGGGCGTGGACCTGCGGGAACAATCTGCTCGATCGCCGCAAGGATCGTCGATGCCTGCGCGAGCCGTCCGTTGCCCCACTCGTTGCGGCTTGCCAGCGAACCGACTTCGGGGTCGACAATCGTGACCGCGCGCTGGCGCAGCAGCTCAACGTTCTCCTGGGTCGCCGCGTTCTCCCACATTTGGTGGTTCATCGCGGGCGCAACGATCAACGGGCAGCTCGCCGCAAGCGCCGCGCTGGTCAGCAGATTGTCGGCGAGGCCGGAAGCAAGCTTGGCGATCGTGTTGGCGCTCGCCGGTGCAATCACGAAGCAGTCGGCGTTGCGGACCAGCTCGAGGTGGCTGATCGGATCATGCTCAGGAAGCTGCTGATCAGGGAAGGCGCCACGAGCTGGATCGCGCTCCCACTCGCTTGTCAGAACGGGCGCACCTGTGATCGCAGCGAACGACGCTGCGCCGACGAAGCGCTGCGAGTTGTCGGTCTGAATCACCCGAACCGAATGACCTGCTGAGGCGGCGAGGCGAATCAGATCGAGCGCCTTGTAGGCGGCGATGCCGCCACTTACGCCAAGAAGAATTCGGGCCATCGGCGGCCTCCTGAACCTTCGCGACTACTCGGGGTAGCGGTAGATCAGCTTGCCCTCGGCGACCTCTTCGAGTGCAATCGTGAGGTAGTTCGCCGAGTGGCTGGCAACCATCGGCGGCGGGAACTCGTCAAAAGTTCCCTCTCCGAGGTTGTGGTAGTAGCTGTTGATCTGGCGCGCACGCTTGGCGGCGACGATTACGGTGGCGTAGTTCGAGTCCACCTGTTCAAGCAGGGCGTCAATGCGGGGAGCGATCATGCTGATCAGTCTACCGCCCCGCGCAGCTGCGTCTGAACGAGCCGCTCCAGCGCGTCGACCGCGTCGCCGAGCCGGTCGTTGATGATTACCTCGCTGAACTCGTTCTGAGCTTTGAGTTCGTTGCGGGCGACCTCGAGCCGCTCGTCAATTGTCTGCTGTGAATCGGTCCCCCTGCCGACCAGCCGCTCGCGCAGGGTCTCGAAAGACGGCGGCGCGATGAAGACCTGGAGAGCGTCCGGCATCGACTCACGGATCTGACGCGCGCCTTGGAGCTCGATCTCAAGCACGACGACACCGTCTCCCTGGCGTTCGAGCTCCGACCTCAGAGTTCCGTAGAGCTGGCCTGCGTAGCGGGCATGCTCGGCGAATGCTCCCTCCGCGATCAGTTGATTGAACCGACTTTCAGTAAGGAAGTGGTACTCGACGCCGTCGCGTTCACCAGGGCGAGGGTCACGAGTTGTCGCCGAGATGCTCAGCCGTACGGCAGGGATCCGCTCGCGCAGCAAACGGATCACGGTTCCCTTGCCAACCCCTGACGGGCCGGTAATAACGATTACGTGCGCCACGGGCGCAGGCTAAGCGATTGTCCGGCGCGACTAGCGTGCGCGACTGCGGAGCAACAGAACTAGCTCGCCGCGCTGGCGATCGGAAAGTCCGCCAACAGTCTTGCTCGGCGAGATCCGGACCTGCTGAAGGATCTTGTTGGCCTTGACGCGACCGAACTTCGGCACAGCCAGCAGGAGGTCGAAGACCTTCGCCGTCTCGAGGTACGCCGGGGGAGATTCGAGCAGACGATCGATGGTCGCCTTGCCTGCGCGGAGGTCGCGCTTCAGCTTCGCGCGCTGGCT
>WLNV01000124.1 GCA_009699615.1 Actinomycetota bacterium | reverse complement strand
GCAACCGGACGCCTACGGCAGCGTTCAGCAGGGGCTCTCCTGATGGCCACCTCGGGTCAGCAGCAGGCAACCGATAAGCGCCGCGTGATTCTCGACGCCGCGGTGAAGGTTTTCGCGCGCGAAGGCTTTCACGGCTGCCGCGTAGCCGACATCGCCGACGAGGCTGGCGTCGCCTATGGGCTCGTCTACCACTACTTCCGCTCCAAGGACGAGATCCTCGACACGCTCTTCCTTGAACGTTGGGACCTGATGCTCGAGGAGATCGCGCGCGTTGACGCAGAGCCTGCTCCGGCGCGAGACAAGCTGGCCGCGGTCGCCGGCTTCATCATCGACTCGTACCGCCACGACCCCGACCTGATGAAGGTGATCATCGTCGACGTCACGCGCGCCGCCAACTCGTTCGGCCGCAGCCACCTTGAGAAGATTCGCGAGGCCTACGAGCTGATCGGCGCGATCGTCTCGTCGGCGCAGCAGAGCGGCGAGCTGCGCAGCGACATCACGCCGACATTCGCTGCGATGGCCTTCTACGGCGCCGTCGAGCAGGTCTTGAGCGGATGGATCTTTGACATCCTGCCGGAGGCCGCTGAGGACTACGACCAGGCAAAAGAGTTCATCGTCAGCACGATCTGCGACGGCCTTGCGCCGCGATAGCGACGGCTGAAGCGGGCAGAGGGCTTGCGGCCCTGCCGCGCGCTGTGCGCTAACGTCCGCGTCGATGGAGAACGAAATGATCAAGCGGCTCGCATGGATGGGCTTCGTCGCCGGACTTGAGGCGCTCGCAAGCATCGCTGCGCTGCGCCTCGCAGCCTTCGTATGGCAGCGGTTCCTCGATGAAGATCCACCGGCGTGAGCAGCGACCCAACTCAGCCGCCCGTAGTTCCTGGCCCACGTGAGCCCGGACAGCCCGCACCTGCGCAGAGTGCCGCCGCTACGCCAGCCACGCCGCCAGCCGCCGCGCAGCAATTCACGCCTCCCGCCTACGAGCCACCGCAGCTCGAACGGCCGTTGCTGGAGCAGCGCCCTGAAATCTTGATAGGCGTCGCTGCAGCGGGCGGTTTCGTAGCGGCTCAGATTCTTGGCCGGATGAGAGGCCGCTAACCAATGTCGAACGCGCCAGGCCCGAACGAGAGCGCTCTGGCTGCAGCGATTCAGCGGGTTACCGCTGACACGCGCGGTCTCGTGCAGGATCAGGTCGACCTGGCCAAGGTCGAGCTGCAGCAGAAGGCCGCAGTCTTCGGTCGAGGCACCGTGATCGGCGTCGCTGCCGGGGTATTCCTGATCGGCGCGCTGCTGCTGATCATCGAAGGAGCCAGCTGGCTCGCCTGGTACCTGCTGTTCCCAGGGCAGACGTTCTTCTGGGGCTTCTTCCTGATCGCGTTCCTCTTGATCGTCTGCGCGATCGTTTCTGCGCTGGTCGCAGCCAAGCTGCTGAAGAAGGCCAAGGTGCCGATTCCCGATCAGGCGATAGCGGCAGTCCGTCAAACGCAGGAGACGATCAGCGAAGAGGCGCGGCTGATGAGCGAGCAGGTTCGCGAAGCTGTCGTGCTGCCTGAAGAGGATCGCTCGTGAGCCCTGCACGGACGCCGGATCAGCTGCGCGCCTCGATCGCTCAGCGTCAGACCGATCTCGCCCAGTCGTTGACCGAGCTGCGCGGCGAGGTTGTCGCCGTTGCCGACTGGCGCACCCAGGTCAATCGCCATCGTCCGAAGGTGCTTGTCGGGGCAGCCGTTGCAGGATTTGTGATCGGCGGCGGCATCGCGGCGCTGATCGGCCGCAAGCGCCGCTGAACGCGGCTTACGGCTCGAGCAGGTCGGGATTGATTCCCGACACGCCAAGCACTCCCGGACCGGCATGGGTGCCGATTACCGGGCCAATCTCGGTGCAGAAGACCGGATCAGTGCCGAAGATCTCGCGGCCGCGCTCGACCATCTGCTCGGCAAGTTCCGGAACTTCGACGTACTGAACGACCCAGGCCGACGCTCCTGCCTCCTTGCGCTCCTCTAGTAGCTCAACCATCCGTTCGAAGGCTCGGCGGTTTGTGCGGACCCGCTCGACCGGCGTGATCACCTCGTCGAAGCTCAGGATCGGCTTGATCTTCAGTGCGCTACCAAGCCAGGCCTGGGCTGCTCCGATTCGGCCGCCGCGGCGGAGGTACTCAAGCGTGTCGACCGAGAACCAGATCTTTACGTCGTCGACGGCCGCGAGTGCGCGCGCTTTGACGGCTTCGACGTCGCGGCCGCCTCGGGCCGCGCTGGCAGCGGCCAGAACGATCAGCGCGAGGCCACCTGCTGCGCTGCGCGAGTCAACAACTTCGATCGTTCGCTGCGAACCGTCGCCGGTTAGATCGGCGGCCGCTTGGCGAGCGCTGTCGCAGGTTCCTGAGATCCCGGCCCCGAGGTGGACCGAGACGATGTCGTAGCCCTGTTCTATTAGCGGCTCGTAGACGGCGATGAAATCACCGGGCGAAGGCTGCGATGTGGTCGGAAGATCGCTGCGCGTGCGCAGGTCTTCGTAAAAGGCGTGAAAGTTCGGCATGTCGGCTTCACGCGTCAGCGTGCCGCCGTCATTGACATAGAGGCTGACCTGATGGATGCCGTACTCGGCGATCAGCTCCGGCGGCAGGTAGTGGGTCGAGTCGGTGACTACGGCAACTGGCATTTGGCGACCCTATTACAACGCCCATTGAAACGCCCGTTACTCTCGACCTGTGGTCACGCTCTACCGCTGCCCGGCTCCAACGAACCACCTCTGCGCTTGCGGCCGCGTCGCGCGCGAGCTGGAGGCGCTTGGGATCGAGAATGAGCAGCTTCGCGTGCCGTGGCGCAAGCGCCAGCGCAGCGAAGTCGAGGCGCTCAGTGGTCAGACCGTCGTGCCGCTGCTGATCACCGAAGAGGGCGACGCGATCTGCGACTCACGCAGGATCCTCGAACACTTACGTAGCGCTGTCGGCGAGAGTCAGGTTGGGGCCGCCGCGCAGCAGCAAGCGCCCGAAGATGGCGCCGCTCACGAAGATCGCGGCGGAAGCCCAGAAAGCGACCGTGTAGCCGTGGATCGCAGCCTCAGCGGAGAGCGTCGGCGAAGCGGCCTCACCGACGAGGAAGCTGGCGGTAGCGGTAGCGGCCAGCGAACTGAGCAGAGCGGTACCGGCGGCTCCGCCGACCTGCTGGCAGGTGCTGACGAGCGCCGAGGCGACGCCGGCATCCTCGGGAATGACGCCGAGCGTGGCAGTGTTGATCGCGGTCGCGAAGATACTGCCGAAGCCTGTGCCGAGCAACAGCAGAGCGGGGAGGACGCTGGGCAGGTAGGTCGAGCTGGGGTCGAGCTGGGCGAGGTAGATCATCCCGGCGGCGGCGAGGAGCATCCCCGCCACGACGAGCGGCCTGGGGCCGGTGCGGGGCAGGATCCTGGTCTGAGCAGTGAGCGAAGCTCCGACGATGCAGAAGACCATCGGCAGGAAGGCGAAGCCGGTTTGGATCGGACTGAAGCCGAGGTTCTGCTGCATGAAGTAGGTGAGGAAGAGGAAGACGCCGAAGATCCCGAGGCCGGCGATCAGGATCGTCAGGAAGGAGCCGCCGCGGTTCCGGTCCTCGACAATTCGCAGGGGAAGCAAGGGGTGAGCGGCGTGGCGCAGCCAGAGGAAGAAGAGGATCAGGAGCAAGACGGCCCCACCGAGCATCGCTAGCGTGACCGGAGCGCCCCAGCCGGCCGTCTCGGCCTTCGAGAAGCCAAAGACGAGCAGCAGCAGGCCGCCGCAGCCCAGAATTGTTCCGGGAATGTCGAGCCCGGCGTGCGCGGCCGACGCAACGTTCTTGATCAGCCCGAGCGCAACGATCGCTGTCGGGATCGCGAAGAAGAGGTTTACGTAAAGGCACCAGCGCCACGAGAGGTACTCGGTCAGGATGCCGCCGAGTAGCAATCCGATCGCCGCGCCGCCGCCGCTGATCGCGCCGAAGATCGCAAACGCCTTTCCGCGTTCGTCGGGGTCGCTAAATGTTGTTGTCAGGATTGAGAGTGCTGCCGGCGCAAGAATCGCTCCGAACGCGCCCTGAAGCGCACGCGCGAGAACGAGTACCTCAAAGCTCTGTGCGCTGCCGCCGATTGCCGACGCAATCGAGAAGCCGATCAGTCCGGCGATGAACGTCCACTTGCGGCCGAACAGGTCTGACAGTCTGCCGCCGAGCAACAGCAGTCCGCCGAATGCCAGTGCGTAGGCCGTTATGACCCACTGGCGCGAGCCGTTTGAGAAGCCGAGGTCGGCCTGCGCAGACGGGAGTGCGATGTTGACGATCGTCGCGTCGAGCACGACCATTAGCTGCGCGACACCGACGACCGCGAGTACGTACCAACGGCGGACGTGGTGTGGGTTGCCGACGTCGTCGACGATTGCGGTTGAAGTCAACGCGACTAGCTGAGGCGGTTTTCGATCTGCAGCGGCGGAGCGGAGCCGGGGGCTGCCGTCTCCGGCAGCGGTTCATCGCCCGCAGTTGCCGGAGCGCCAAGAACTGCGGCAAGTTCGCCGCTCTCGTACATCTGACCGACGATGTCAGCGCCGCCGACCAGCTCGCCCTTGACGAAGAGCTGCGGGATCGTCGGCCAGTTTGAGAGCGAAGAGAGTTCCTGACGGATGCGAGGGTCTGCCAATACGTCGACGGAAGCGAACTCAGTCTCGGTCGCCGTAAGCGCCGCGCAGGTCCGCGCGGAGAAGCCGCACATCGGCTGTTCCGGCGTTCCCTTCATGAAGAGGATCACTTCGTTTGAAGAGATCGCGTCGGCGAGTGCGTCGCGAAGTGGATTTTCAGGCTGATCGGTCATCGGGTCTCCGTCGTCAAGGCTAGGGCATGGATGCTGCCGCCGAGCTCACCTTCGCCAAAGATCGCGTAAACAAGGCGATGTTGTTCGACGAGGCTTAGACCAGCAAAGTCGCTGGCTACGACGCGCGCACTGAAGTGCACATTGTCGTCGCTTGTTACCTCGGCGTCCGAGCCGGGGATACCGATCTCGATTCGTTCTTTGACTTCGCTCGCAGTTGGCATCAAAAGAGAGGGTAGAGCACCGCTATACTTCGTGAAGCGATGACAATGACCGAAGTCACATTCAAGGCCAAAGGGATCGTCCTCAGTGAGGTCGGTGCGACCAAGGCGCGCGAGTATCTCGACGCGCAGGGCGCAGACGTCGCCGTTGCCGGCCTCCGCGTCGGTGTGAAGGGTGGCGGCTGCTCAGGCTTCCAGTACCAGCTTGCATTCGACGAGCAGCGCGAGAGCGACGTCGTCTTTGAGGATCACGGTCTAAAGCTGCTCGTTGATCCGCAGCACCTCGCCTACGTTGACGGATCCGAGATCGACTTCGTCGAATCGCTTCAGGGCGCCGGCTTCCAGGTCAACAACCCAAACGTAGTCGCTGCCTGCGGCTGCGGCTCTTCGTTCCAGGTCAAGGACGAAGCAGAAGAAGTAAGCGCGCTTT
>WLNV01000123.1 GCA_009699615.1 Actinomycetota bacterium | reverse complement strand
GCGGCGACCTGCTGGCCTCCGTATGCCTGGCAGGGGCGCTCGCGTCGGCTGCGATCGGACTGCCATTTGCGCTTGCCGCAGTCGTGATCATTGGATCCGACAAGCGCCGCCTGCAGCGCGCCTGGGTTGCCGCCATTCCACTGCTTCTCTTCGCGCTCTGGTACCTCGCGTACGGCGTCAGCGAACTGAAGATCGGCAACGCGCCGGTCGTGCCGCACTTCGCTGCAGAGATGGCGTCAAATGCGAGCGGCGGGCTGGTCGGCCTCGGCATTGAGTACGGAAGGCCGCTGGCGCTGGCACTGCTTGCGGCCGTCGTCTTCCGTCTCGCCGCTCCCAGGCGGGTTACGCCGTGGCTTGCAGCGGTCGTTCTGACCGCCGCTGCGCTCTGGGCACTGACTGCGTTGGCGCGGGCCGACATCGGCGAACCGCTGGCTCCCCGCTACATCTACCCCGGCGCGGTGCTGATTGTCCTGATCGTCGTTGAACTGCTTCGCGGGCGCGAGCTTCCAAGCGCTGCGGCGCCGATCGCGCTGACTCTTGTCTGCCTCGCTGGGCTCGCCAACTACGCAACGCTCGGCGCCTTCGCTGCCGGGTTGCGCGGCAACGCCGACGTCCTCGAGGCGCGCCTCGGAGCGCTCGCACTTGTCGGCCCCAGCGTTCCAGCCGGCTTCCAAGCCGTCCCGCGGGAAGCCCCGCAGATCACTCCGCGAGGCGCAGTCCAATCACAACGCGACTTTGGATCTATTGGATTGCCCGTCTCGGCTCTGCCCACAGCCAGCGCGATTCAGCGAACGGCAGTGGACGCTGTCTTGATCTCCGTTCCTGAGCTGACCGCGCGTCCCGCAGCAACGGTCAGCGGTGGCGCTCCGAAGTTGCTCAGTCTCAGCGGCGCCCGCTCTGCCCCTAGCGGTCGTTGCACGCGGTTCGTTCCGAATCGCGGTGCTGCAACGGTCGATCTCGCGCTGCCGGCTGGCGGTGCGCTGGCGCTCCGTTCTGCGGCTGCGCTCCCCGTCTTCCTGCGGCGTTTCGGTGATCAGTTCGGTGCCACGCCGAACTTGGTGGTCGCAGCCGGCCGACCGACGCTGCTCAGCGCCCGCGCCGACGCCAGCGAGGTCGCTTGGACGGTCGAACTCAAACCGTCGGCGCCGCTGACGGTCTGCGCGCGCTGACACGCGGGCGGCCTAGTTGGATCAGGCGTCGACGAGCGTCGCGCGGATCATCGCTTCGTTCGCTTCGATCCAGTCGTTGATGTCGCCGAGAATCGTTCGCGCGTCACGCTGCGGGCGCCAGTCAGTCAGCGAGTGGAGCCGTGCGCAGTCGGAGATATAGACGGCAACGTCGCCAGGGCGGTCTTCTCCAGCGCTATCTATTTCCAGCTCGCGGCCGGTCAGCTCGCGACAGAGCTCAGTCGTCTCGCTGAGAGAGAGGCTCACGTCAAGCCCGCCGCCGACGTTGGCGGTCACGCCGTTCCAGTGATCGGGGCGCTCCAACTGGTCATTGACCAGCTCGATCAAGTCGTCGATGTGGAGCAGGTCGCGCACCTGCCTCCCGCTGCCGTCGAAGCCGATGTAGCTGAGCGGAAGGTCGAAGTGGTGGGCCATCAGCCAGTAGGTGAAGACGCCTTGGTCAACCTTGCCCATCTGCCACGGTCCGGCGATAACGCCGCAGCGATTGATCACTGTTTGCAGACCAAACATCTCGGCGTACTCGGTGATCAGGAGCTCGGCTGCGAGCTTTGTCGTGCCGTAGAGAGTGCGCGCTCCTTCGAGCGGAAAGTCTTCTGTGATCCCGGCCGGAGAGGCGCCGGCGAGCTGTTGGTCATCAGCGATCGCGAAGCGGGCCGCCGTCTGATCCAGTTTCAGCGCTGCCAGAGCGGCAACGGGATAGACGCGGCTCGTGGACAGGAAAAGCATCTGCGCCGAGTCGCGCCGCGCCAGTTCCAAGCAGTGGTAGGCGCCGACGAGGTTCGACTGGAACGCGTAGCTCGTCTGGCCATCAACGCCGGCCAGCGCCGACGGTTCGGCCGAGCACTCGACAAGAGCGTCGATCGGCGGAAGGCTCTGAAGATCTTCGAGCTCACGAACATCGCCCTTGACGAAGCGAACCCCGGCTGCTTCCAAGCGCGGCAGGTTGAGCTCCGATCCGCGGCGGTAAAGGTTGTCGAAGGCAGTGACCTTCCAGTCCGGGTGTCGCTCGATCAGCGCGACGGCAAGGTTTGCGCCGACGAAGCCGGCACCGCCTGTGATCAGTACGTGACGCTCGGCCGCGTGGGTGGCCATCAGGCCTGAACCGCCAGCAGCTGTACTCCTCCGATCGCAAGGGCGCTCAGTGGCATGCCCTTTGCGCTGGCCGGGATGAAGCAGTCGTTCGTAATCAACTTGAGCCGGG
Source organism: Actinomycetota bacterium (assembly GCA_009699615.1). Taxonomy (GTDB): domain Bacteria; phylum Actinomycetota; class Thermoleophilia; order Solirubrobacterales; family Solirubrobacteraceae; genus F1-60-MAGs163. Next base: position 3,078 of record WLNV01000123.1, on the reverse strand, counting down.
CTACGCGTAACCCTGCGCGTTCCACCACCGCGCCAAGATCATCGAGTGTGATGCGGTTGAGCGCGCGATATTCGCGCAGCATCATCGCTCCCCAGCCCGGGTCGGTTGTTTCGTCAGCTTCGATCCGCGCTGCGATCTCGTCGTCGCTGTGCGCGAACTGCGCGAAGCCGTCAGGGAACCACTGCCAGAGGTGCGAACCGTGTTCGGAGTTGTAGAACGGCCAGAGCTGCAGGAACAGTGCTCCGTCGGCCTTCATCACGCGGCTGATATCGCGCAGCAGCGGCTCGGGGTCGGCGACGTGCTCGAACGCCGACCAGGTCACGACGAGGTCGAAGCTGTCGTCTTCGGCCGGGATCCGCTCGGGCTGCGATTGGACGAAGCTCAGCTCAGGCGGGAGCTCGGTGATTCCCTCTTCGGCCTTTGCCTCAGCGAGAAGCTGTAGGGCGTCGACCTCGTTGAGGTCGTAGCCGACCAGCTCGGCGGGCTTGCCCTTGATCACGATCCCGAGGTCGATGATTCCGTCGCCGCAGCCGATGTCGGCAATCCGCTTGCCGGCGAGTTCCACGCCCGATGATTGGCAAAGATCAACTACCTCTTGTGCGGCGTCGAAGTGGCCGCGGAACCATTCGGAGCGCTCGCTGTCGAGCCCCGTCGATGGGAGTTTTCCTTTCGACCTAGCCACGCTGCCGACTCACCGCTTGCGGAGTTCGTCGCGGAGGCTATCGAGCTCCGACCGGAGTTCGGACTCAATCCGGTTGATGCGGTCGGCCTGCAGGTTGAGCACGTTGCGAACCAGCGGCGGCATCCGCAGCGCCGCTTCGATCCTGTCCAGGCGGCCGGCCTCTGAATCGTCACCGACGCTGGTCGGGGCAGCTCCGCTGCCGCCGGCGTTTGGTCGGATTGGGTTTTCGGGGACAGGCTTGTTTGACTCAAGCGGGCGCTCAAGAATCACGTAATCCTGGAAGCCGAGCGCGCGCCTCGGCAGGTAGCCACGGACACTGAAACCGGACCTTCCCCAATGCTCAAAGACATACCAAGGGGCGTGGATTGTCGTGTGGTAGAAGTCAGGGAACCAGCTCCCAACGTACGAGTCGTCGGCGATGAAGACGATCCCCTTCGACTCGAGCTGTTCGCGCCAGCCGTAGGTGCTCTCACCTGTCAGCGCGGCGCCGTTCTCAATCTGCTCGAGGACGATCTCGCCGTGGACCGTTGCCAGCACCAGCCCACCGGGCTTCGTTACGCGGTAGAGCTCAGCCAGCCAAAGGTCCTGCATCCGTTCGTCGATGTGCGTGAAGACGCTGTGGTTGAAGACCAGATCGAACGATTGGTCGTCATACGGGAGCGGCGGCTCGGCCGGGTTGGCACTGAAGCTTGCGAAGCCGAGGTTCTCGTTTGACCAATCCATCGCCTCTTCGTCGATGTCACAGCCGTAGAGCTTCGACTGCTCGCCGACCGGTCCTAGCCAGCGCATGATTCGCCCGCAGCCACTGCCGAACTCAAGAACCGATTCGAAGTCCAGCAGGCTCTTGCTGACGGTTGCCAGTGCCGCTTCGATGTCGCGGACCGACTGTTGGCCGGTGCTCAAGAACCCATCAAGGACTACCGCGCGGTCTTCATCGGCCTGGTACGAAACGACGCGGTCGATCAGGTGGTCGGGCGGCGCAGGCGCACTGTCTTTCAGCTCGATCGTCATCGTTCGCAGCCTATCTGTCGTCGCCGTCTCGGTATGCGAGCTATTGCCCAAGAGCTTGCAGGACCTTCCTCTAAGCTACGCGCGATGCTGCATCTGCGCCCTGAAGTGGGCAGCCAATGAAGGCCGTGATTCTCGCCGGAGGCCGTGGTTCCCGCCTCAGCGAGGAAACGTCGGTCAAACCGAAGCCGATGGTCGACATCGGCCCAAAGCCGATTCTTTGGCACATCATGAAGCAGCTCTCGACCCACGGCGTCGACGATTTCGTGATCTGCCTTGGCTACATGGGTTACGTGATTAAGGAGTACTTCGCCAACTATGCGCTGCACTCGTCTGACGTCACATACGACATGCGCGAGGGGACTATGGAGGTTCACGCTTCAACAACTGAGCCGTGGCGCGTGACTCTGGTCGATACCGGTGAGGACACAATGACCGGCGGCCGGCTCAAGCGCGTGCTGCCGTATGTAGCGGATGAGCAGGAGTTCATCTTCACCTACGGAGATGGACTCAGCGACATCAACGTGACCGAACTGGTCGAGTTCCACCGCGCCGCCGACGTTCTCGCAACGGTCACGGCCGTCCAGCCAGCCGGCCGCTTCGGTGCGCTCGAGATGGATGATTCAAGCTCGCTGGTGGAGAGCTTCCAAGAGAAGCCTCGCGGCGATGGCGCTTGGATCAATGGCGGGTATTTCGTCCTTAGCCCCGAGGTTGGATCATTGATCGATAGCGATCAGACGGCTTGGGAGGAGCAGCCGGTTGACGCGCTCGCAAAGCAGCGCCAGCTGGCTGGCTACCGCCACAGCGGCTTCTGGCAGCCGATGGACACGCTGCGTGACCGCATCAACCTTGAGCAGATGTGGGAGAGCGGCAACGCGCCTTGGAAGAGCTGGGAGTAGGCGCCTCGCTTAGCGCTGAGCAATCAGCGTGAAGTTGCGGCTAAGCGGGAAGTGGTCGCGAATCCGATCTGGCGTCCACGCGTTGAGCTGCACACGGGGCGACGCCTCTTCAAGCGCGCTGAACAGCTCTCGCAGCGAGTAGTGGATCTCGACTCGGCGGAAGCCTTGCGCAGAGAGACGGTCCGCGATCGCCTGCGCGTCGATTCCTTCACCGTAGAAGAGGTGGTATTCGGAGAGCGCTTCAAAGTCCGCGTCCCCAGCTCGGACACGGCTGTCTCTGTGCGGTAGCGGTTTATGGTTGAGCGGTATGCCTTGACGAGCGGCTTGAGGTACTTGTACGCGCGGCGGTTCGGCTCATTTCCTAGGTAGAGGATGCCCCCAGGCAGCGTCATCGCCGCCATCTTGTCGACCAGCGCTTCGTAGTCAACTAAATGGTGAAGTACCGCGTTCTCCATAACGAGGTGAAAGCGCTCATCGGACGGGAAGCTG
>WLNV01000122.1 GCA_009699615.1 Actinomycetota bacterium | reverse complement strand
GCTTGTGCGGGCCCCCGTCAATTCCTTTGAGTTTTAGCCTTGCGGCCGTACTCCCCAGGCGGGGTACTTAATGCGTTAGCTTCGGCACGGGGGGAGTCGACACCCCCCACACCTAGTACCCATCGTTTACGGCGTGGACTACCAGGGTATCTAATCCTGTTTGCTCCCCACGCTTTCGCGTCTCAGCGTCAGTACCGTCCCAGCGAGCTGCCTTCGCCGTTGGTGTTCTTCCTGATATCTGCGCATTTCACCGCTACACCAGGAATTCCACTCGCCTCTTCCGGACTCGAGCCCGACAGTATCCACCGGCATTCCAGGGTTGAGCCCTGGACTTTCACAGCGGACTAATCGGGCCGCCTACACGCTCTTTACGCCCAATGATTCCGGACAACGCTTGCACCCTACGTATTACCGCGGCTGCTGGCACGTAGTTAGCCGGTGCTTCTTGTGAAGGTACCGTCACTCCAGTCGGCTATTAACCGACGAAGCTTCGTCCCAACTGAAAGGGGTTTACGACCCGAGAGCCTTCTTCCCCCACGCGGCGTTGCTGCGTCACACTTTCGTGCATTGCGCAAGATTCCCCACTGCAGCCTCCCGTAGGAGTCTGGGCCGTGTCTCAGTCCCAGTGTGGCTGATCGTCCTCTCAGACCAGCTACCCATCGATGCCTTGGTAGGCCGTTACCCCACCAACTAACTAATGGGCCGCGGGCCCATCCCGTCGCGGAGGCCGAAGCTTCCTTTCGTGACAACTCTTATGAGTTGGCACCTCATTCGGTATTAGCCCCAGTTTCCTAGGGTTGTCCCGATCAACGGGGCAGGTTGCCCACGTGTTACTCACCCGTTCGCGGCTCTGCCCCAGACCGAAGTCTGGTTCGTCGCCCCACTTGCATGTGTTAAGCACGCCGCCAGCGTTCGTCCTGAGCCAGGATCAAACTCTCCATAAAGTACATCGACTTCAGGCCCGAAGGCCTTTACTCGAATGTTTGAGAGTTCGCCATGACCTAATTCTGCGGCACTCCGTACACGGGGTGCCGCGGTCTTGACTGGTTACTACTCAGACCGCCACGTGGCCAGCAAAGCCGGCCACCGGCGGTTCGAACCTGGACGCACATCCGGGCCAGGTGTTCAGACCCGGAGGTACGCATGCTGTTGAGTTTTCAAAGACCGACACACCCATGCGGGAAGGGGATTCCTTCTCGAGGGGCGCCCAGCGCCTAAGCGCTGAGAACCGGGCTGAAGAAGAAGCAACTTCGCTCCGACTTACAACCGCTCCGCATCGTAGCAGGAATCTAGCGAGATTTATCGGACGATCTGGAAGCGTTTGAAGCGCCGACGGCCAATTTGGACGACCGCCCCCGACAACAGCTCTGCGTCGACGTCGAGTTTGTCGACATCAACCGCGGAACCATCGACCTTTACTCCACCCTGCTCCACGAGTCGGCGCGCTTCAGATCGTGAGACACCGAACGCGTCGGCCAGTACCAACGGGAGATGCACCGACGCGCCATCTGCCTTGAACGAAAAGTCTTCAACCTCATCCGGAACCTCGTGTTCGACAAACTGGCTCACGAATTGCGCCTCGGCAGCGTCGGCCGCTGCACTGTCGTGGAAGCGTTCAACGATCGCCTTCGCCAAGGCGACCTTTGCGTCGCGAGGCCCCGTGCCTGCGGCGGGAGACGGGATTGCGAGCAGCTGGAACCAGGTGTCCATCGCCGCATCGGGGAGCCGCATCGTCCGGCCGAACATTTCGTCGGCGCCGGCTTCTATCGCGATCTCGTTGCCTTTTGTCTTCGACATCTTGTCGACGCCGTCGATGCCGGGCAGGATCGGCATCGTAATTACCGACTGCTCCGGGACCCCGTAGTGGCGCTGAATGTCGCGGCCGAGCAGGATGTTGAAGGTCTGATCCGTCCCGCCAACTTCGACGTCAGAAGCGATCGCAACCGAGTCGTAACCCTGCATCAACGGGTAGAGCAGCTCGAGCACCGAAATCGGCGAGCCGGCCTTGTAGCGCTTAGAGAAGTCCTCGCGCTCCAGCAACTGGGCCACCGTCGTCGTTCGCACCAGCGCCAACAGATCGGCCATCGGCATGTCGAGCCACTCGCTATTGAACCGAAGCTCGTAGCGTTCCGGGTCTTGGTCAAGGATCCGGCCAGCCTGAGCCTCGTAGCTCTTGGCATTCGTGATGATCTCTTCCAGGCTGAGCACGGGTCGCGTTTCCGATCGGCCGCTTGGGTCCCCAACTCGAGCCGTGTAGTCGCCGACGATCAGGACGACACGATGGCCTTGGTCCTGAAACTCGCGCAGCTTCGTCAAGACGACGGTGTGCCCGAGGTGGATATCCGGTGCTGTTGGGTCAAGCCCGAGCTTGATGCGCAGCTGTCGACCTTCCTTCTGCGCTAACTCGAGCTTCGCCAGCAGTGCGCCCGCCGGCAGATCTTCGGCGGCGTTGCGGACCAGCAGTGTGGATTTTGAAGCGGCGGATTCCATCGTGGCCAATGCTAGTCTGCTTGTAGAGCAGGACGCTTCCACTAACGGGAGCGACCCGACCGCTTGATGGTCTTCTGGCCGCTTCGCCGCGGGCCTTTGCCTCAGCACCGAACGATGACCGAAGATCACGACGACATCACAAACGCTGGAGAGGACGCGGCCCTCGAAGTCCGAACGCCGCGCGTCCGAAAGCCGCGCATGAAGCGTCTGCGCATACTCCTCATAGCGCTGCCGCTGGTCGCGCTTGCGATCGTTTCGACGGTCTTCGGGATGATGATGGCGGTCGCGTCCGAGCTCCCCAACTTGCAGAGCGAGAACGGCTTCAAGACCGCGCGCAACTCTGTCCTGCTCGACGCTCTCGGGCGGCCGCTCGGGATCCTCAAGAGCAGTCGCAATCGCGTCCTGATCCCCTACTCAGACATCTCACCGTTCATGCGCAACGCAGTGATTTCAATTGAGGATCAGCGCTTCTACGAGAACAACGGAGTCGACCCGCGGGGCATCATGCGCGCTTTCGTGCAGGACACGCTCGCCGGCGGTGCCCGTCAGGGTGGCTCGACGATCACGCAGCAGTTCGTCAAGAACGCACTCGGCGCACAGGACCAGAGGACCGTCACGCAGAAGCTGCGCGAATCGGCGCTCGCGTACCACCTGACACGCAAGTGGTCGAAGGAGAAGATCCTCAGCGAGTACCTCAACTCGATCTACTTCGGCAACGGGGCCTACGGAATTGAATCGGCCGCGCGCGTCTATTTCGGCCGCGACGCAAACCACCTGGGCTGCGGCGTCAAGGAGAAGCCGTGCGCTGCAGAGCTGACCGCTCCGGAGGCTGCTCTTCTGACGGCCGTGATCGCCAACCCGACGGCATTTGACCCGGTCGCTCATCCTGAGGCGGCGGTGACGAGGCGGAATATCGTTCTCGGCAAGATGCGCGATCAGGGGCGGATCTCAGCGACCGAGTACGAGCAAGCAGTTGCCGAAGGTCTGCCGGCGCTCGTGGTTCCACCATCTGTTGACACCAAGGCTCCGTACTTCACGACTTGGGTTAGCCAGCAATTGGTCGAACACTTCGGCGTGCGTCGGGCATTCGAGGGCGGGCTCCGCGTCCGCACGACGCTCGATCTCGACTTTCAGCAAGCCGCACAACAGGCGATCGATCAGAACCTCCAAGACCCCAATGGGCCGTCGGCGGCGCTCGTTGTGATCGACAACAAGACCGGCGAGGTTAAGGCAATGATTGGTGGCCGCGACTACCAAGAGCGTCCGTTCAACCTCGCTACCCAGGGCCAGCGGCAGCCGGGCTCGACCGTTAAGCCGTTCATCCTCGCCGCTGCGCTGCGCAAGGGCTACGGACTCGGGTCGGTGTGGGAGTCACGCAAGCGTGTCTTTGACGTTCCGGGCGCTACAGATGGCGAGAAGTTTGTCGTCAACAATTTCGACAACTCTTACGCTGGATCCCGCGATCTGGGCTCGGCGCTGACCTATTCAGACAATGCAGTCTTCGCTGCGGTCGGGCTGGCGACCGGTACAAAGCGGATTTCCAAGTTGATCAGCGGAATGGGCGTCCGGTCACCGGTATCGACCAACCCAGCGATGACGCTTGGCGCTTTTAAGCAGGGAGTTTCGGTGCTCGACTGGGCGCACTCCTATCAGAGCTTTGCCGCCGGTGGAAAGCGCGTCTCGGGCACGCTTGGCGCGCCGAACCGTGGCCCTGTTGGGATTCACGACGTCCGTGATGTTTCGACCGACGAGCTCGTTGCGCGAAACCACGTCCGCAGCAAGCGCGTCATCTCCCCCGCGCTCGCCCAGGCCGTCACCCAGCAGATGCAGAGCGTCGTCAGCGGGGGAACCGGCCACCTTGCCCAGTACGGCGGTTTTGCGGCTGGGAAGACCGGTACGACGGAGAACTTTGGTGACGCCTGGTTCGCCGGGTTCACCGATCGCTACACGATCGCCATTTGGGTCGGCTACGCAGACCGGACGCAGCCGATGAAGACGGAGTACGACGGGAGTCCCGTCGCTGGCGGCACATTCCCCGCCCAGATCTGGCATGACTTTGTAATTCAGATTCAGGCACTGCTGCTCCAGCGGCAAGCTGACAAGGCGGCGAAGGGAACTAACGGCGCGTCTGGGATTCCCCCACTGAGCACGCTTGGCTCTGGAGGAGGCACGTCAGACACCGGCAGCGGGGGCGCTGGCGGAGGCGGCGGGACGACCGGCGGTGGAGGCGGCAGCCCCACCCCAGCTCCGGCCCCGAGTCCCACGCCAACACCTGCGCCCGCCCCTACGCCACAGGCGCCATCCGGCGGCAGTGGCGGCGGCACGCAGGCCCCAAGCGGCTAGGGCAACCGGCTCGGTTCAGCCCAGTAGCTGGCGCGCTGCAGCCATCTGTTCTTTGACGCGCGCGAGCGCAGTCCCACCCTCGCTGGCCTTCGATTCCAACCATCCGTCTTGTGCGAGCAGGGCGACGGCTTCGCTATCGAGCTCGTCGCTGTAGGCCTTCAGCTCATCGATGGTGAGCGAGTCGAGTTGACGGCCGGCGGCGAGGGTTTCGCGGACGATCCTGCCAACAAGTGCATGACTCTGGCGAAACGGCAGGCCGCGGCGAACGAGCAAGTCGGCCAGGTCGGTGGCGGCGATCATCCCGTCTGATGCGGCATCGCTCATCTGTTCACGGTTGAAGATCGCGCCCTCGACCATGCCGGTCGCAGCTGCCAACGCCAACGCCAGCGTGTCGACCCCGTCAAACAGGTAGTTCTTGTCCTCCTGCATGTCCTTGTTGTATGCGAGCGGCAGTGCGTGCATCACACCAAGGAACGACGTCAGGTCGCCCACTACACGCGGCGCCTTTGCACGCAGCAGCTCGGCGGCGTCAGGATTCTTCTTCTGCGGCATCAGCGATGAACCACTGGTCCAGCGGTCGGGGAGCTCGACAAAGCCGAACTCTTGACTTGACCACAGAACTAGTTCAGCGCCGAGCCT
>WLNV01000121.1 GCA_009699615.1 Actinomycetota bacterium | reverse complement strand
GGATCGTCAAGACGGTCAGCGCAGGCGGCTCAATGACGCCACGCGAGATCTACCAGCGCGACTCAAAGGGAGTCGTCTTCATCACTGCCGACGTCGTCAAGAAGGAGACCAACATCTTCGGCGCTCCCGAGTCGCAGAACGGCAAGGCGACCGGCTCCGGCTTTGTGATCGACAGCAAGGGGACGATCCTGACCAATGCCCACGTCGTCGATGGCGCGAAGAAGGTCACCGTTCGTTTCTCGAACGACAAGACCGTTGACGCCAAGATTCTTGGCGCCGATCGCTCCTCTGACATCGCTGTGCTGCAGATCAACCCTGACGGGCAGGACCTGGTGTCGCTCCCGCTGGCGTCAATGAAGGACGTCGAGGTCGGCGACCCTGTCGTCGCGATCGGAAATCCTTTCGGCCAGGCATTCAGCCTCACGACCGGCGTTGTTTCAGCGAAGCAGCGCTCGATCGAGGGACTTAACGGCTTCGCGATCAATGACGTGATCCAAACCGATGCGGCGATCAACCCGGGCAACTCGGGTGGTCCGCTGATCGACAGCGCCGGTGAAGTGATCGGCATTAACTCGCAGATCGAGACCGGTGGCAGTGGTGGCGGAAACGTCGGCATCGGCTTCGCGGTCCCGATCGACACTGCGCGCAAGCTGTTGCCGGGGCTGCGTCAGGGAACCGTTGACACCGGGTATCTCGGCATCTCATCGCTCTCAATTACCCCCGATCTCGCGCCGCTGAACCTGCCGGTCAACAAGGGCGTCCTGATCGAGACGGTCAACCCGGGCAGCCCAGCCGCCAACGCAGGCATCAAGGGCGGAACGGTTCCGGCCAAGCTTGACGGCCAATCGCTGAAGATCGGTGGAGACATCATCCAGAAGATCGACGGCCGTCCGATGCTGACCTCGCTTGCGCTCTCGACCTACGTTGCTTCAAAGCAGCAAGGCGATCAGATTGAGATTCAGCTGCTGCGTGGCGGCAAGGAGACGAAGACCGTCAACGTCACGCTCGGCCGCAGGCCGCAGCAGAGCGTCCCGGCGCCGTAGTTTCAAGCCGCAGGCCCGGTGCTGCCATTATGGGGGTGTGAGCACTGCCCCACGAATAAAGATCTGCGGAATTACAAACCTCGCCGACGCTGAACTAGCGGTCGAGCTCGGCGCGTGGGCTGTCGGCTGCATCATGTGGGACGGCTCAGGCCGGCGCTGCGAGCAGGTCGACGCCCGCACGATCGCAACTCGGCTTCATCGTGATGTCGAAGTCTGCGGCGTATACGTCAATCCAACGCTCGACGAGGTCGCCGGTCAGGTCGACGCGCTCGGCTTCACGATGGTTCAGCTCCATGGCGACGAAGGTCCCTCGTTCTGTGAGGAGCTGCGCAGGCGCACCGGCGCCAGGGTGATCAAAGCAATGCAGGTCGTTTCCGGCGAGCAGCTCAACGACCTTGAGCGATTCCACCACGTCGACTACCACTTGCTCGATACCGGCCATCCCGACCTGCGCGGCGGAACCGGAGAGAGCTGGGACTGGTCGCTCGCAGCTGGCCGCCATTCGAAACTCCCGTTGATTCTCAGCGGAGGGTTGGATGCTTCCAACGTTGCCGAAGCGATCGGTGTGATCCATCCCTTCGCCGTAGATACCGCCAGCGGCACCGAGGCTTCACCCGGAATCAAGGACGCCGCCAAGATGTTGGCGTTCGTCGACGCGGTGGCATCGACCTCGCCGACCTCCAGCGAGGAGCTGCCGGCGTGAGCGACGTCAGTCTCGAACACCGCTTCGGGCCTTACGGCGGTCAGTACGTCCCGGAGACGCTGATGCCAGCGCTCGCGGAGCTGGAGGCGGCGTGGATCAGCGCGCGCGCCGACGACGAGTTCCAAGCTGAACTTGGCCGCCTGCTTCGCGACTACGCCGGCCGACCGACGCCGCTCTACCTGGCCGAGCGACTCAGCGCGGTCGCCGGTCGCACGATCTACCTGAAGCGAGAGGATCTGCTCCACACCGGTGCTCACAAGATCAACAATGCGCTTGGGCAGGCGTTGCTTGCAGTACGGATGGGCAAGCGCAGGATCATCGCTGAGACCGGAGCCGGTCAGCATGGAGTTGCCTCAGCGACGGCCTGCGCACTTCTCGATCTTGAGTGCGTCGTTTACATGGGGGCCGAAGACATCCGCCGTCAAGCGCCGAACGTCCAGCGGATGGGGCTGCTCGGAGCTACTGTCGTTCCGGTCGAGGCTGGCGCGCGCACGCTGAAGGAGGCCGTGTCGGAAGCGATCCGGGACTGGGTTTCGAACGTGGCCGACAGCCACTACATCATCGGCTCGGCGGTCGGTCCGGCACCGTACCCGGCAATTGTGCGCGACCTTCAGCGCTGCATCGGCGATGAGGCAAGGGCCCAGATTCTCGAGCGCGAAGGGCGCCTGCCTCAACGCGTAATCGCCTGCGTCGGCGGAGGTTCGAACGCGATCGGTGCATTTACCGCCTTCGTAGCCGACGAGAGCGTGGAACTGATCGGCGTTGAAGCGGCAGGGGAGGGGCTCGCTAGCGGCCGCCACGGAGCCCCACTTACCGCCGGCGGACGCCCGGGAGTGCTCCACGGTTCGCTCAGCGCGCTGTTGCAGGACGATGAGGGCCAGATCGCGGAGGCCCATTCGGTTTCCGCTGGCCTCGATTACCCCGGGTCCGGGCCCGAGCACGCGTGGCTGCGTGACAGTGGCCGCGCGACCTATGTCGCGGTAACGGACGAGGACGCGCTCGCCGCGTTTGAGCGCACCGCCCAGCTTGAGGGAATCATCCCCGCTCTCGAACCGGCGCACGCGCTCCACTTCGCACTTAACGTGCCGAGCGATTCGGAGCTCGATCTGATCTGTCTCTCGGGCCGGGGCGACAAGGACCTCGCCGAAGTCTTGGCGCTGCTCGGTCGGTCATGAGCGGTATCGATCGAATTGGCGCGGCCTTCACGGGCTGCGGCCGTCGCGCGGCGCTGATGCCATACCTGATGGGCGGGTTTCCCGATCTGCCGACTTCGCTGGCAATCGCCAACGGCTACGCCGACGGAGGCGCCGACCTGATCGAACTCGGCGTCCCATTCTCCGACCCGCTCGCCGACGGTCCTGTGATCCAGGCAGCGGGCACCGCAGCGCTTGCCGCAGGAGCGACGCTGGACGGCGTCCTCGAGATTGCGACCGAACTGTCAGAGCGACTGCCGGTAGTGCTGATGTGTTATTCAAATGCGATTCTGGCGAGGGGGACGGAGCAGTTCGTTGCTGACATCGCCGCTGCTGGCGTCAGCGGCCTGATCGTCCCCGACCTTCCGTTGGAGGAGGCGCCGACAACGGCCGAGAATTGCGCCGCTGCAGGCGTCGCGTTTGTGCCGTTGGCAGCGCCGACCAGCACCGATGAGAGGCTTACGGCGATCGGCGCGGCCGCGCACGGCTTCCTCTATACGGTGGCCGTTGCGGGCACGACCGGCGAGCGTGGCGACGAAAGCGCTTACGCCGACGTGATCGCACGGGTACGCCCCCACACGAGCGCCCCGGTGGCACTTGGTTTCGGCATCTCAACGCCGGAACAGGCCAGCGCCGCCGCCGACGCCGGTGCCGATGGCGTGATCATCGGCAGTCGACTGGTGCGCGAGGCAGCCGAGCAGGATGACCCCGCGACTGCTTGCCGCACGCTGGTAGAGCAATTCGCGGAGGCGCTTCGCTAAGATTCGAAAACCATGGCAATCGTCCTCGCAACAACCTTCGCGCTCTCACTCTGGGTGACTCTGACGGCGCTGGGCGTTAGCTCGTTCGACGGCATCATGCTGGCGCTGGTGATCATTCTGGCGGCTGCTGGAGCGCGTCTTCTCGGTCGCTCGGTTGGTTCCGTTGGCCCTGGCTCGCGCGACTGAGCTGTCCGCCCCGCTGATCGCTCGCTCGCGACCTACAATTTGAGCCGCGTGACACTTTCCTCTCTACGGTCGGTCTGTTCGGTGGCAGCGGCGGCCGCCTTGCTGTTGACCGCCTTCAGTGGTTGTGGCTCGGATCGGCCCGGCGTGCTGATCGACGGTGACCAGCTGACGGTCGTCACCAGCGCTCCGCTCAGTGGCGAACTGCAGGACGCCGGCCAGGCGATGGTCAACGGCGAGCGACTTGCACTCGCGGACGCCGGAGGGATGGCAGGCCCTTTCACGGTCTCGCTGATGATTCTCAACTCGGTGCAGGGGCAGATGAAACTCTCGTCCGAAGCACAGGTTGCGTCGAACGCGCGGGCGGCGGTTCTGGCACCAACGTCGATTGCATACATCGGAGACTACGAATCGTCCGCGACGGCGATTTCATTGCCGCTGACGAATCAAGGCGGGATTGCTGAGCTCTCGCCGCTGAGCGCGTACGGCGGATTTACCAGTAGCGAGCAGGCCGGCGCTGACGAACCGCGCCGCTTCTACCCGAGCGGGAAACGGACCTTCGTTCGCCTTGTCCCTAGTCAGCTGCGCGAGACGACGGCCCAGGCCGCGCTCCAGGGCCAGCAGAAGTGCCGTGCAAGCTTCGTCGCCTACAGCGATTCGCCGCTCGGCAAGAGTTCCGCGAAGGCGCTGTCAGCGGCCTTGAAGCGGAACTCGGTGTCGACGGCAGGATCGGCCGCGAGCAGCGGCAAGTCGTCCGACGTTGCCAGCTTCGCCCAGCAGGTCAAAGCCTCCGGTGCCGATTGCCTTGCGTATGGCGGGCCGATCAACATGGCCACAGCCGAGCTGTTCAATCGCCTGATAACGACCGACTCTTCGCTGCGTTTCTTCACCGGGCGGGGCGGTGACAGCGCTCCGTTCACTGAGAATCTGAGCGCACGCGCCCAGCGGGCGACATTGATCACAGGGCCGGGCCCTGACCCCGAGGACCTAGGGGTGAGTGGCGCGGCGTTCTCGAAGCGCTACAGGGCTCAGTTCGGAACAGACCCCGGCGTTCCAGGGCTCTACGGCTATGAAGCGATGGCCGCGGTATTGGGCGCAATTCGGCGCTCAGGGTCGGCGGGAAACAATCGCCTTCGCGTGATCGCAGCGCTCAACGCAACCGCTCGCCGCGATTCGGTGCTTGGTAGCTACTCAATCGGCCCCGACGGTGATTCGACTCTCAACAGCTTCACCGTCTCGCGCGTCGTCGGCGGTCAACTGGTTGTTTCGCAGCCGCTGACAGCCGCGATTGCGAACTGATCTCAGGCTCAGTGTGCGAGGACCGAGCTCAACGCGCGGCCGAGTTCGGGCTGCTTAAAGCTGTATCCGCGAGCCATCGCGGCATTCGGCACGGCCCGCTGACCTTCAGTCACAATCTCAGCCATCTCGCCGAAACGGGCGCGCACAACAAAGCCGGGGACGGGAAAGACGGCAGGACGATGGAGTGCCTTGCCGAGCGCCTTCGAAAACTCGCCATTAGTGACCGGTGTCGGCGCCGTCCCGTTGATTGCGCCGCTCCAGTCCGCGCCGTCGAGCGCGGCCAAGTAGAGACCGACGATGTCGTC
>WLNV01000120.1 GCA_009699615.1 Actinomycetota bacterium | reverse complement strand
GTCGTTTCGCGCTATGCACGGGCTGGCGACCGCGGACTGGCTGTCAAGTATCTCCAGAGTCGGCTCTCAAGGCTCGGCTACGTAGTCGGAAAGCGCGGCTTCTATGACTCGCGCACCGGGCGCGCCGTTCTGGCATTCCGCAAGGTCACGCGGATGGCCCGCAACTATGTCGCGACGAGCGAAGTCTTCAGTCGTCTCGCCAGAGGCTGGGGCCGCTTCAAGGTTCGTTACAGGGATCATGGTCGCCACGTCGAGGGCGACATGACGCATCAGGTATTGGCGCTGATCGAGCACGGCAAGGCGGTACGGATCTACCCGATGAGTTCCGGCAAGTCTTCGACGCCAACGATCCTCGGCAAGTTCACCGTCTACATGAAGGAGCCGGGGACCAACTCTCACGGCATGATCTTCTCCAGCTACTTCATTCGCGGGTATGCGATCCACGGCTATGTCGATGTGCCTGTATATCCGGCGAGCCACGGCTGCCTGCGGATCCCGCCACCGGAGGCGATCTCGGTCTACAACTGGATTCACGTCGGCACACGGGTCGACACCTACTACCGGTAGCGTCGCTTTCCGATGGATGCCCGCGAACGCCTAATCGAAGAGCTGCGCACCCACGCTCTGATTCTCGGCGAGGTGACTTTGACGAGCGGTGCGGTTGCTCAGTACTACGTCGATTCAAAGCGCGCGATCATGCTGCCGGTCGGCTTCGCCGCGCTCGGTGAGCTGGTTGCGGCTAAGGCCGCCGAACTGGGAGCCACCGCCGTTGGTGGGATGACGATGGGTGCCGACCCGGTCGCCTGCTCGGCGCTCGCTGCCGGAGCCAACGTGAAGCTCTTCTTCGTTCGCAAGGAAGCCAAGCAGCACGGTCTCTCAAGGCGGATTGAAGGCCCGTTGCTTGATCCCGGCGAGCGTTGCCTCGTCGTCGAGGACGTTGTTACTAGTGGAGGCTCGACCGTGCGCGCAATCGAAGCGGTGCAGGAGGGTGGCCACGAGGTTGTCGGCGTCGTCTCGGTGCTCGATCGGCTAGCCGGCGGCGCCGAAGCAATTGAGGCTGCGGCTGGCGCGCCCTACACGGCGCTCAGCACGATCGACGACGTCTACCCCGATCGCAGCGACCGCGAACTTACCTAGAGAATGCCCCGACCTGGATTCGAACCAGGGGCCTGCTCCTTAGGAGGGAGCCGCTCTATCCAGCTGAGCTATCGGGGCCAATTCAGGAAAGATACGCCGCGGCCGCGGTAGCGTGCGGGAAAGACGTATCGGTAGTAGGTTCTGAGCTTGGGCTTGAGCTGTGGGTCCGCAGGATTAACGGGGGGCTGAAGAATCACTGACTGGCTGAGGAACGAGGGCTGTGCGGCGTGAGCACCGGCGTGCCTCGGCTTGTTGAGCCCTCCTCTGGCCTGACGGCGGCCGACCCGCTCGAGTTCGGCGAAATCGCCGGCCGCACTCCGTGGCAGCTCTTCTGGCGCAACTTCAAGAAGGACAAGCTGGCGCTTGCAGGCCTCGTCTTCATCGTCCTGCTGGTGATCGCGGCGATAGCTGCGCCGCTGATCACGAAGCTGCTCGGCGCGCCGTCGCCGAACCTGATCAATACCGATGCGCTCGATTCATTCGGTACGCCGACGGGGCCCAGCTCCGAACATCTCTTTGGCGTCGATCCGCTCGGCCGTGATGTTCTCAGCCGAACGCTCTACGGTGCCCGCGTGTCGCTCGAGGTGGCGCTGATCTCAACCGCGCTGGCGACCTTCATTGGAGTTGTTCTCGGCCTCGTTGCCGGCTTCTTCCGTGGCTGGGTCGATTCGGGGATCTCACGGCTGATGGATGTGCTGCTTGCGTTCCCGGCGTTGCTGTTGGCACTCGGGCTGGCGGCGGCCTGCTCGCTCGGTGACGGTTGCGCCGTCAGCACGCCACTCCAGGCAGCCGGATTGGCGACGATCGTCGCCGGCCTGATCGGCTCCGCGCTCGCGCTTGCCCGTGGTCGCCGCGAGATGGTCGCCGCTTCACTGGTCGTCGTCGGCTTCGGCCTCTTCTTCACGCTGCTTGGAACCTTCTTCACGATCAAGATCGAGCCTGGCGCTGGCGTCGTGATCTTCGTCATAACACTCGTCAGTTGGACTTACATCGCCAGGATCGTTCGCGGGCAGGTGCTCTCGCTGCGCGAGAAGGAGTTCGTCGAGGCTTCGCGCTCGCTTGGCGCTTCCGACGCGCGGATTGTCTTCAAAGAGATTCTGCCGAACCTGATCGTTCCAATCATCGTCTACGCGACGCTGATCCTGCCGACCAACATTCTGCTTGAGGCCGCACTTTCGTTCCTTGGTGCCGGGGTTCAGCCGCCGAACGCCTCGTGGGGCGCGATGATCGCCGAAGCAACCTCGGTCTTCGACACCGCCTGGTGGTACATGCTCGTGCCGGGCCTCGCACTGCTCTTCACCGTGCTCGCTTTCAACGTCGTAGGAGACGGACTCTCCGACGCGCTCAACCCGCGTCAGGAAGGATGAAGATGGTCAACCAACTTGGAAAAAAAGCAAACCGGCCGAAAGCCGGGGAGGAAGGTAGCCCAATGAACTCGATTCGCTTCTGTTCGGCAGCACTACTTGCGCTCGTACTGAGCCTCACAGCAGTTGCTTGTGGTTCAAGCAGCAGCACCAGTACCGGCTCATCGAGCAAGGTTGGTGCCGTTCCAACCGAGCAGTCGCTGACCGGGAAGACCGGCGGCAAGCTGACGGTGCTCGCCAGCTCCGACGTCGACTACATCGACCCCGGCGCTGCCTACTACCAGTTCACCTTCATGGTGACGACGGCGACGCAGAGGGCGCTCTATTCGTTCGGCCCTGATGACGCGATCGATGCCGTCCCCGACCTTGCAACCGAGGCGCCGGATGTCTCTTCCGATGGCAAGACCGTCACAGTCAAGATCAGGTCGGACGTCAAGTTCAGCCCGCCGGTCAATCGCGCCGCCACTTCCGCTGACGTCAAGTACGCGGTTGAGCGTGCGTTCCTTCCGACCGTTGCGAACGGCTACGCAGGCGCCTACTTCGGCGACATCATCGGCGTCAAGGAGTTCCAGGACGGCAAGGCGAAGGAGATCTCAGGCATTGAAACGCCCGATGCCACGACAATCGTCTTCAATCTCAACCGCGGAACCGGCGGCGTCGTCGCTGGTGCGCTGGCACTGCCGATCAGCGCCCCGGTACCGAAGGAGTATGCGGCGAAGTTCGACGCCAAGAACCCTTCGACCTACGGCGTCAATCAGGTTGCCACCGGCCCGTACATGATCGAGGCGGATGCCAAGGGTGCCTTGACCGGTTACGAGCCCGGCAAGAAGATCGACCTTGTGCGCAACCCGAACTGGGACCGCGCGACCGACTTCCGCAAGGCCTATCTCGACACGATCAACATCGAGGAAGGAAACGACGACACGACGGTCGCCTCGCGCCAGATTCTGCAGGGCAACGGGCAGGTCAACGGTGACTTTGGACCGCCCCCACCGGTGCTCAAGCAGATCGTAAGCTCGACGCCCGATCAGCTCGCGCTGACTCCGTCGGGTGGCCTGCGATACGTCTCGCTAAACACGACGATGGCGCCGTTCGACGACCTCAACGTGCGCAAGGCTGTGCTCGCGGTCTTCGACCGTGAAGCGATGCGCGCTACTCGTGGCGGTCCGTTGTTGGGACCGATCGCCAACCACTTCATCCCGCCGGAGATGGGCGGCTTTGACGAGGCCGGCGGTCTCACCGGAACCGGTGTTGATTTCCTCAAGTACCCGAAGGGCAATCTCGCTCTGGCGAAGGAGTACATGAAGAAGGGTGGATTCCCGAGCGGCATGTACACCGGCGGTCAGGAGTTGCTGATGGTCGGCACTTCCGGCGGTGCGGCTCAGAAATCCTCCGAGGTGGCCGCTGCGCAGCTTGAGAAGCTTGGCTTCAAGCCGAAGCTGAGGCTCGTCACTCAGGACTCGATGTACACCAAGTTCTGCAACGTCCCGAAGGCCAAGGTTGTGATCTGCCCGAACGTTGGGTGGCTCAAGGACTTTGCCGATCCGCAGACGATCCTCGACCCGACTTTCAACGGAAAGAACATCGTTGACGTCAACAACTCAAACTGGCCGCAACTCAATGTTGCCTCGATCAACTCGGCGATGGACCAGGCCGAGGTAGTCGTCGGCTCCGATGCCCGCAATAAGGCATGGGCCGACATTGATCGTCAGATCACGGCGCAGGCGCCGGCCGTTCCGTGGATTTGGGATGACACGGCGAACATCCGCAGCACCGATGTCGCTGGCGTGATCAACAAGTTCAACAGCAACTGGGACCTCTCCTTCACCTCGCTGAAGTAGAGATCTCTACTGCTCGTAAATCGCTTATGGTCCCTGCCGCAGCCGCGGCGGGGACCGGACGCGCCTCCCCGCCCGTGAACGAATGATTCGTTACATCCTGCGCCGCCTGCTGTGGGTGGTATTCCTGCTCTTCGCGGTCAGCTTCATCACCTTCGTGATCTTCTATCTGCTGCCTTCGGCGGACCCTGCCGCGCTGCGCGCCGGGCGTCAGCCGAACCCGGCGCTGGTCGCCTCGATCCGCCACCAGCTCGGCCTCGACCAACCCTGGTACGTGCAGTACGGCCGCTACATGAAGAACCTGATCTTCCACTTCGACTTTGGCTTCAGCTACCAGAACGGTGTGCCGGTACGGCAGCTGATCTTCAGCCGACTGCCGGCGTCGATCTCGCTCGCCGCCGGTGCCGCCTTTCTCTGGCTCGTCGTCGGCATCGGCGTTGGGATCATCGCCGCCGTGCGGCCGCGGACGAAGCTCGACCGCGCTTCGATGGGGCTTGCGCTGGTTGGCATCTCGGCGCCGGTTTACTGGCTTGGCCTCGTCGCGCTCTACCTCTTCTCATCCGACATTGGGTTGATCCCAATTCTTCCCGGAGCCAACTCCTATGTACCGCTGAGCGAAGATCCGTTCGCCTGGTTTAGCTCGCTGATCATGCCTTGGTGCGTGCTGGCGGTTAGCTTCGCGGCCTTCTACTCGCGGCTGCTGCGCGGCAATCTGACCGAGGTACTGAATGAGGACTACATCCGCACCGCGCGTGCCAAGGGACTCTCCGAGCGGCGTGTCGTCTTCCGCCACGGCTTGCGCTCGGCGATCACGCCGATCGTGACGATCTTCGGGCTTGACCTCGGGATCCTGCTCGGTGGCGCAATTCTGACTGAGACGGTTTTCAACATTCCAGGGATCGGCCGACTCTCGTACGCGTCGATTGTTCGCAGCGACCTCCCGGTGATCCAGGGCACCGTATTGCTGGGGGCCTTCTTCATTGTCTTCGCCAACCTCTTCGTTGACATCTTCTACGCCTTCCTCGACCCAAGGGTGCGTTACGAATGAGCCCTCTGCTCACGGTCAAAGATCTCAAGGTCAGCTTCGATACGGAGGACGGCGTCGTCGGCGCCGTTGAGGGGATCTCGTACGAGGTCGAGCCAGGCAAGACGCTCGG
>WLNV01000012.1 GCA_009699615.1 Actinomycetota bacterium | reverse complement strand
GTTCGTAGAGCGTCGCGCAGCCGAAGCGCTCAGGCGGCCGCGCGAGCAGCGGCGCGAGCGATCTGTCGAGTGCGCTGACGTCCTTCAGGCGGCAGTCCGCGAGAAGCCAGCGGGCGCGGGACTGGATCACGAAGTCGCGCGCCGCCTGACCGGTCAATCTTCCTTCGAAGAGATCGTTCGCTGTTGTCGCTCTATAGGACCAGTTCGGCGTCCAAGAGAAAGGACCGACGTATGCCTCGCGGCCGGTGCGCCCCGGGATGAGCATGCTCGAGTAGCTCGGTGCAAGTACGCCGCCCGGGCGCGGGTCGTCTTCGAGCGCGTTGAGTGCATCAACTTCGCCCGGGAATACCCAGTACGGGTCGGCGGCCGAGTGGACGCTGTTGAAGAAGACTTCGATCTTATGCGCCGTCCCGGGGATTGTCAGCAGAGCGACGAAGATCACAACTACCCACGTCGGGATCTTCAGTGGAAGGCTCTTCGCACCGATCACGGCGAGGATCGCCAGAGGCAACATCAGGCCCTGCCAGCTGTGGTAGGGGAAGGTGCCGGTTGGCGCGAAATAGACGGCGATGATCGCCAGTGGCCAGACGCGCAGCGCGACGTCCTGCCAGTCCGGCGCTTTGAGTCGGTAGGCGAAGGCGGCCGGGAGCGCGAGCGGGATCAGCGTCGCGACGACAGCCCACCATGGCCATGCCCAGAGCGTCTGAGCGCCGGCGCGGTTGACCTCGCCCGCGAGCTTCCAGCCTGGGTCGGCTCGCGAAAGCCACGAGTAGTAGATCGCCGGAACGGCTGCGGCGGTCCCAACCACGGTGATCATCAACCATGAAGGACGGCGTCTGCCAAGGCGCGGCAGCGCTCGCAGCAGCTCCACCGCGATCACTATTGCTGCGATCTCGGCGCCCTGCCAGGGCTGCAGCCAGGTGATGATGAGAACGCCGAGCGCCGACCAGATAAGGATTGCTGTCCTTCGATTCTGGCGCCAGCGCTCGAGCGCGAGCAGGACGAGGGGAATCATGAAGACCGCTATCGCGGTGAAGAGATAGCCCCAGAGGTAGTGAGCGGACCAGATCTCGCCGGTGATGAAGCCGAAGGTGTAGGTACGCGGTTTGCCGCCCCATCCGCTCCAGGCAACGATTGCCACGATCGGCATCACCGTGAAGAGCGCGAGTGCGAGCGCGGCGTGCTGGGCTCCCTTTCCGACGACGAGGCGACGAACGTAGAGCAGGCAGCCAAGGAACGTGACGGCAATTGCGACCGGTTTCCACAGCAGGTATGCAAGCCCGACGGAGATCCCCACGTAGTGGTGGATCAATCCACTGATCAGGAAGCCGGGATGCAAGAAGCGCCGTTCGCCTGGGGCTAGGTCCCACGGATTTCCGATCAGGATGTGGTTCCCGGCGTCACGAATCCACCAGAGGTATTGCATCTGGTCGGTCGCAAATAGTCCGTCTGCACCGGAGAGGTCGCGGCCCTTGCTGGCGAGCGCAACCAGCGGAGCCATCGCGAGGGCCGTGAGCACGATCAGGCAGCCGAGTTCGAACGGGTCAAGCCCAACCTTCGCGCAGGCGCGAGTAATCGGTCCGGGGCGTGCAGCGGCGTCGGTCATCTAGCTCCCGGGCGTTAGCGCGCGTCGCAGGTTGCGCCAAGCGCGGCTGCCAGCGCCGCGCAGGCCGTGAGTCGCATGAGTCTCGGCGAGAAGCGGCGGGTATTGGGCCAGCGTTGTTCTGAGTAGGGCCGCACGATCGGGTGACCCTGTCTGCAGCTCTCCGCTGCAGATCTCCGCGAGCGCCGACGCCGACTGCTGCCATGTCATCTTTGGAGCAAGCCGCTCGAGCGAAAGGCGCGCGGCGGCGAGTCGCGACGGGTCGTCGAGTAGGGCGGTGATCGCCGTCGCGAGCGCGGGAGCATCTCCGGCAGGAACGGTCAAGCCGAGTCCTTCCCTCTCGATCAGGGCTGAGAGCGTGTCCCCGGTTGTCGCAACGATCGGCAGCGACGCCCAGATGTAGTCGAGCATCCTCGTGCGGAACGCGAGCCGGCTTTCAAGGTGGTCGTGGTGCGTGCTGACGCCGAGGTCCGCCTCAAGCAGCCAGCCGCCACGTTCGTCGTAATCAACCCAGCCGCGGTTGACGTGGACGACATCGCCTTCAAGGCCGCTGCGGGTTAAGTGGCCGAGCATCCGCTGGCCAGCGCGCATCGCATCGAGCTCTTCGCTTGCAGGTCGGCCGAGGCCCATCATCACGAGGTGGGTCCGCGGGCCGCCGCTGCGCGTCTCTTCGATCAGCCCGATTGCGTCGATCGCGGTTTCGGGATCGAGCCAGTTCCAAACTCCGCCGCCCCAGAGCACGATCCGATCTTCGGTCGCGATTGAAGGGAACATCGCGCGAATCGGCGGCGGGTCCAGGGCGACCGGAGGCGCGCTTGGCAGGCCAAACGGCACAACGTCGATCACCGAACGCAGCGTCGGGTCGCGTGCGTAATCCTCGATGTCGACGAGCCCCTCAGCGGCCATCATCCCGAGCCAGAGGTCGCGCTGCTGTTCACTTGCACAGATCACGTGCGACGCGGCAGCGAGCTGCGCGATAGCTGCCAGAGTGACCGTCCGTTGTTGCCGTCGCCTGGCCGGCGTCGCCTTGTCCCGGCCCGCCTCGAGGACCTCGAAGACCGTTGGGTTGTAGAGGTCGGCGACGAGCCGCGTCCCGAGCGACGGAAGCTTCGAAAGCAATCGTGGCGGCAGCGACTGTGCGACGACGACGTCTGCCGCAGCGACCGCCGCAGAAAGAGCGTCGTAGTCCGCGAAGCCGGCTTCGACGAGCGTCAGTCGCGGGTCGCCGGTGACGCTGGGGGCAGGGGCGGCGACCGTCACCTCGTGCGAATCGGCCAGCACTCGAGCCAGCTCGATTGCGCGGATTGCCGGACCGGCAACCTGCGGGCCGATCGGCTCGGCGCAGACAACGAGCACGCGGGTCATCTCTGGATTCAGGGAACCGGTTCGCTGTTGGGCGCGCTCTGAGCGCTCGGCTGAAGGTCGACCGCGGGGCGGCGGAGCAGCGACCAGCGGCGGCGCTTCTCGTCAACGCGGTAGCGAGCAAGCACGGTAAGCGTTTCGAGCCCGTAGCGGACCGAGGCGCGGAACGAGACGCTCGACGCTTCGAGGAAGTAGCGGGTCGGGATAGGGAGTTCGACAACTCTCGCGTTGCGATCGACGATTTGAGCGAAGATTTCCTGATCGAAGACGAAGCCGTCGCTGTTGCGCAGGAACGGAATCGAACGAAGGAAGTCGGTCGAGAAGGCGCGGTAGCCGGTGTGGTATTCGGAGAAGTCTTTTGTGAAGGCTTGGTTCTCGGTCCATGTAAGCGCACGGTTGCCGATCCACTTCCAGCGCGGCATACCGCCAGCGATCGCCCGGTCCTCAAGCAGTCGTGAACCCATCACGACGTCGGCGTCTCCTTCGATGATCGGGCGCACCATCTCGGTAACCAGCGCGGCGTCGTATTGATGGTCGGCGTGCACCATCACGACTACGTCGGCACCGTCGAGCATCGCGCGGGTGTAACAGCTCTTCTGGTTCGCTCCGTAACCTCGGTTTGCCGGGTGGCGCAGCACCTCGAAGCCTTCGGCCAGCGCGACGGTCACGGTGTCGTCACCACTCGCGTCATCGACGAGCAGTGCGCGGTCGAACGATTCGATTGGAAGGTCGGCTGCGACGCGTTCGACGGTGCGCGCCGCGTGGTACGCGGGCAGCACGACATGAACTTGGTCTGGTCCACCGCGTTCGCGGGCCAGCCGCGACTCGGGCTCGCGCACCTGCTCGTTGACGGCGAGCATCACGCGTTCATCGCCGAGAGATAGGGCGAGCGAGCGCTGAGGCGGGAGCTTTGCCGCTGCCCGACGTACCGCGTCCGCGGCTGGGCCGGCGATCCCGGCGAATCCTTCGACCCAGTAGCGGGCCGAGAAGCTGCGCACGAGCGGCACATCGTCGCTGAGGATCAAACCCTGCCCAATCAGGAGCTCACGCAAAGTCCGGCGCGCAATCAGGTAGGTGTGGGCGGGCAGCAAACCCCACCAGCGGGGGCCAGCGATGCGCGCGGTCAGTGAAGACGGGTCGGGAGTGACGATGCAGAGCACTCCACCGGGCGCGAGCAGCTTGGTCGCGCGTTCGATCGCCTCGCGTGGGTGATCGAGGTGCTCGAGCACATCGATCAGGAGGACGGCGTCCCAACAGCCGTTCTCTTCATTGCCGAGCGCCTCGAATGGTTCCTCGCGGATGTCGAGGCCAAGACGCTCGCGGCCGTGCCGGGCGGAACGTTCCGATAGCTCCAAGCCGCGCACTTCCCAGCCTCGACGGCTCGCCTCGTCAAGCAGTAGGCCGTGGCCGCAGCCGATCTCAAGCATCCTTGCCGGTGCTCGACGTCGCTCGACCAGATCGAGCAGCCAGTTGGCGGTCAGTCGGCGTCCGCGTTCCTCGGCGAGGTAGTCACCGTCATCCATCTCGCGGTAGAGGTCAACGAGATCGACGCCGACTGGAAGCGATGGCTGCTGAACCGTGTCGCACTCGCGGCAGCGGTAGAGGTCGCCGTAGGCGCGGGGCCGGTGGCAGGTTGGTGCGAAGTCGCCTGGTTTTGGCGCGTGACCGGAACCTGCGAAACGCAGTTCGAGTACGCCTTGACAGATTCCGCAGGTGGCATTCGTTGACATCGGCTCAACACCCTAACGCCGCGCGTCACGCGGGCGTGCAAGGCCCCGGCCCTGCGCCGGTAGGCTGGCCGACGTGTCTGCGCCAGTCTTCTCGATCATTGTGCCGCTCTTCAATGAGCAGTTCGCCGTCGCCGGAACAATCGTTGACATCCGCGACTACTTCGAGCAGCGCGGCGAGAGCTACGAAGTTTTGCTCGTCGACAACGCCAGTACCGATGCTACGCGCGGCCACGCCGAGCCTCTATTAGATGGCGAACGGATACGGCTGCTGGTCAATGACGCCAACCGCGGGAAGGGCTATTCGGTCCGGCGAGGGATGCTCGAAGCGCGCGGCGAGATTCGCCTCCACTGCGATGCGGACTGCGCTCCGTCGCTGGCATCTCTGCCGAGGATGCTCGAGC
Source organism: Actinomycetota bacterium (assembly GCA_009699615.1). Classification (GTDB taxonomy): domain Bacteria; phylum Actinomycetota; class Thermoleophilia; order Solirubrobacterales; family Solirubrobacteraceae; genus F1-60-MAGs163. The sequence continues at coordinate 11,750 of WLNV01000012.1, read as the reverse complement.
TTCTTGAAGAGAATGAGCTGGTCGTTGGCTCTCGGCTTGCTCCCGGCGCTCAGCTCGGCCAGCGCCAAACGTTGCCACGACGGTTTGTCGGCCGCGGCTTCCAGCAGGTGTGCCGCGCGATCCTTAACGAACCGACACGGGATCTCTTCTGCGGATTCAAGCTTTGGCGCGGCGACGCGGCGACGGACGTCTTCGAAAGAATCACGCTCGACGGCTGGACATACGACGCCGAGGCCATTGCGATGGCTCGCGCTCTCGGTTATCGCGTCGCCGAAACAGGCATCGTCTGGACCGATCGCGAGGGCTCTCGCCTGCAGATGTCGCGGATCCTGATTCCGGTGATCAGAGAGCTGCTCGCCGCGAAGGAGAATGTTCGAGCAGAGGGTGAGCGGAGCGACTCTGGCGGAGGCGGTCGGTGAGCGGCGCCGCAGCGGATCCGGTTGAGCTGCCCCGGCCGCGGATGGCTCGCGGAGACTGGCTGGTGTTGTTCGTCTTTGCGGCGATGGCCGTTGCGCCGCTGATCGGTCTGCTCGTCCGAGTCTGGACGCAGGGCGGGGTGATAACCGGCGCCGACGGCTTCCTCGTCACCGACCCGATGCAATACGTCAACTGGCTGCGTCAGTCGGGCGAATCGGGGGCGGCCGCCAACCTCTACGACCTGGCTCCCGGGCCACACAGCTTCGTCCACCCGGGGCTGTTCATCTCAGGGCTGCTCTACCGGCTGGGGTTTGGCGTTGTATTGGCCTATCTCGTCTGGAAGCCGGTTGCGATCCTGGCCCTGTTCGCCGGCGCGTTTCTCTTCTCGGCTCGGTTCCTCACACGGACCGGTGACCGCCGCGTCGCGGTAATTCTCGGGCTCTTCTTTGCGTCCCCGATCGCCGCCGCAGTGGGCTGGGCGAGCGCCGCGCAGTCAACGGTGAAGTTCAACCTCGATTTCGTCAGCGGCGAGCTTTGGACGGGAACCTATCTCTGGGGCTATCTCTTCACGGCCGTTGGCGTCGGCTTGATGCCACTCGGTCTGTTGGCATTCGAGCGTGCGCGGCGCACGCACGGCGTCCGTCCACTTCTGATCGCTTCATCGATCGGCCTGATTGCCTCGTGGTGTCAGCCGTGGCAGGGGGCGACTTTCGCCCTGATCCTGATCGGCGCGTCGCTGATGGCTGACGGGCGCGACCGCGCCGCCTTGGTTGCCTCGGCAAAGCTGCTGGCTCCCGTCCTGCTCGCGACCGCCGCGCCTCTTGTCTACTACTTCCTGCTTTCGAAGTACGACCCGTCATGGCGTCTCGCGGGCGAGGTCAACAACTTCGGTCGTTGGCCGTGGTGGGTCACTGTCGTGGGCATTGCACCGCTTGCGATCCCGGCGCTCTTTGCCTATCGGATCCGCGCGCTTGACTTCGGCGACTGGATGCTGCGGATCTGGCCTGTCGCCGGCCTGATCATCTTCTACCTGCCGGTGGGCACATTCCCGTTCCATGCCTTTCAGGGCATCGCACTGCCGCTTGCGATTCTCGCGATGGTCGCCGTGCGCAGTTGGCTCGGCGCACGCCCGCTGCCGCTCTTCTGGGCTGCGGTCGTCGTCGCATTTCTGGTCGTTCCCGGAACGATCTATCGGGCCGATCAGATGAGGGGCGCCGTCAAAGCGGGGCGGCAGGCCTTCTTCCTCGAACCGGGCGAGCGCGACGCTCTGCGATGGATTGAGCGGCAACCCGGGCGCGGCGGAGTTCTCTCTCCAGTTCCGGACGGCGCCTATATCCCGGCCTATACCGGCCGCGAAGTTTGGGCCGGCGCAGGCTCGTGGACCCCTGATTTCGGCTGGCGCGGGCTGGCAGTCGCCGAACTCTTCAACGGGATCGGCGGCGCCGACGCCGATCAGGCCTTGGTCGTCGGGAGCGGGGCCCGGTTCGTCTATGCATCGTGCCGCGCAAAGGCGGGCCTTGATCAGAAGCTGGCACCGATCACGCTCGGTCCGGTTCACAACTTCGGCTGTGCCCGCGTCTGGGAGATTCGCCCGCCGGCAGGTGGATGGAAGTGAGCGAACTCGCCGTCGAACCGGTGGTCCCAAGCCACGCCCGCTTCCCGCTCATCGATGGAGTTCGTGCGATCGCTGCGCTGACAATCTTCGCTTTCCACATCTGCTTCCACCTGGGGCTGCTCAGTACCGACTTGCTGTCGCGGTACCTCGGCAACCTGAATGTTGGAGTGCCGATCTTCTTCGTCGTCTCTGGCTTTCTGATCTACCGGCCGTTCGTGGCCGCCCGTTTCGCAGCAGCTTCTGCGCCCGAGCTTGCGCCGTATGCGCTGCGCCGCACGTTCCGGATCGTGCCGGCTTATTGGATCGCACTCGTGATCGTCACCTTGATTCTTGGATTGGAATCGACGGTATTGACTCCGAGCGGCGTCATCACATACTTCGGCTTCCTGCAGGCCTATGACATCTCAACCGTGATCGGCGGGATCGGTCAGGCGTGGACGCTTTGCATCGAGGTCAGCTTCTACGTCGCACTGCCGATCTGGGCGCTGTTCGCTCGCAGAGCACTGCCAAAGAGTGGTGGGCGACGGAAGATGATCAGCGGCGAGCTCTGGGCGCTTGGAGCGCTATTTGTGGCCTCCTTCCTCTGGCAGCTATTGATTTCGCCACTCTTCGTCCCCGGCGACCATGGCTACCTGATCGCACAGATCTCGCTGCCGGCTTTCGCAGACCAGTTCGCGCTCGGGATGGCGATGGCCGTCGTCAGCGTCGCGGTCCACTCCGGGGCGACCAAACCGCGACTACTCGTGCTGGTCGAACGCAACCCATGGATCTGGGTTGTGGCCGCGCTCGTGCTCTACTCGCTCCTCGGCCTGAAGATTGGCGCACTCGGCATCGGCGCGAGCTGGGCCGATGCCGGGCTGTTTCGGCACGTCGTCAAGGGGCTAATCGGCGTCTGCGTGCTCGCCCCTGCAGTCTTCGGGGCATCACTCGCGGGCCGGGTTCGCGGGATGCTCGGTTGGCGTCCGCTGATGCTGCTCGGACTGATCTCGTATTCGTTCTACCTCTACCACCTGGCATTCATCCTGAAGTTGAACGAGGTCGTTTGGCTGCACGACCTCGGCTGGGGCGCTGTGACGATCGCAGCGTTCGCCTGTTCAGTTGCGGCCGCCGCGCTCAGCTACAAGTTCGTTGAGGCACCAGGCATTGCGTTGGGGAGGCGGCTGGCGAAGGCCGCGTCCGCGCGGCTCGCGCGCCGCCGCGCTTCCGCCTAGGGCATTGCGGCTTCGGCTGCCGTGCTCGCTTCGGCGAGCGCGAAGGCCTCGGCATCGCTCTCGCTGAGTCCGTGCTCGCCGGCGCCGCGTGCCGAAAAGGAAAGGCCGAGCATCAAGCCGGCGAGGATCGCGTCGAGGATCAGGAGCCCGATTGCGACCGACTCCAGCGAGCTGTCGCGCAGTGCGACGACCAACGGAACAGCGACAGCGGAGATCGCGAGCAGCACGAGGAAGGCTCGCCGGCCGAGCGCCAGTAGGAACTGCAGCGAGAGGTACGAGATGCTCAGGCAGGTCATCGCGGCGGCGAGCCATGGAAGTGCTGACGCCGCGAGCTTGGCCTGGTCGCCGAAGACGAGCGAAAGAATCAAGTCGGGGGCGAATGTGAAGAGCGCGAGTATTGGGATCGCAATCAGCAGCAGCAGCCCGGATGTCCGTGTCAGCAGGTGGCGGGGGTCGCCTCCCTTTGCCGCCTCGCGCGCGGCTTCGGGCAGCAGGTACAAGCCAAGGCCAATCGCAACCCAAACGACTCCCTTGGCGGCGACGGCGGCCTGGGCATAGGCGCCGGAGACTGTCGTGTTGAAGAAATGGCCGACCGCGATCACGTCGGCGTTCTGTAATACGGCGAAGAGTGTCAGTGCTGCGACCGGCACGGGGTTGCGCGTCGCCAGTTCCCGAAGTCGGACTCGGGCGTGCGTGTGATCCGAGGGGCCAAGTCGGCGGCGCGTCAAGAAGCCTGTCGCGAAGATGATTGGGATCGTGGCCAGTGGTACTGAGCAGAAGAAGATCAGGCCGACTTGCGCGCCCAGTAATGCGGCAGCGAGCCCGAAGAGCATGCGGAAGCTCTGTTCGCCGATCAAACTCATTGCGACGGGTCGGTAGCCGCCGACGCCGAGAAGCACGCCTCGCTGAAGCGCGAGTCCAGTCCAAAGCGCGGCGGCGGGGAGCACTAGCGCTGCGGCCCATGGCTGGGAAACCTGCAATACGTCCGCAAGCTGGTGGCGAAGCAGTAGACAGATTGCAAGCACGACTGCGGTGATGATGAAGATTCGACCCAGCCATCCTTGAAGGGCAGCGGCGGCTCGGCCGCCAAGCCCGAGGCGGCCGAGCGTCATGTCCCGCGCTGCGGCGGCCTGAAGTGCGGTCGCGGGAACCATCAGGATCGTGAAGACCGAGACCATGCGGGCAAGTTCGCCGTAGTTGGCCGTGCCGAGAGCGCGTGCGAGAGCGACGGTCGTGATCAGCGCCAGAACGTTTGCGATCATTTGCGCTGAGGCGACACCGGCGGCGCGGGCCGTGTGCGAATTACGCACTCGTTCGCTCCGTGTCTGCTCGGCTCCCGTGGGAGCCTGCGAGGGGTCGGTCACGGCGATGACGCTAGCGAAGACGGCGGTCTATACGCGGTCGAATCGGCTCGCAATCGGGGCCGCTGGTCTAGACTGCACTCGTGTTCCGAATCACGACACTCGCCGCGCTTGCGGCCTGCACTGCGTTGGCGGCGCCCACTTTGGCTCTCGCCGGTGGCGCTGGCGATGACCAGTATCTCGATCCGTTGCAGGGCTTGACCGGTTCGCATGGTCAAGCTGGTGGATCGACGCCGAGCAAGCCAAAGGATTCCAGTGGCTCATCCACTTCGACAAGTGACGGGCAGTCCGCCTCGGCTCCAGCTCCCGTAGTTCAGGAACCGGCGCCAGCAGTCAACGGCTCGAAGAAGAATGCGGACTCCAAGACCAAGGCTGCAGAGCCAATTGCGCGCGCCGCCGTCGACATCAACGCTCTCTCGGGCATTGGCCCGCTCGTCGCAGTGCCGGTCAAGCACGTCACGCTCGTGCTCGGCGACATCGCGCATGGGCGCGGCTGAGTCCGCCGCCAGTCGCTCGGTCGTTGCGACTGAAGGAATCGCCGCGTCACTCGCTCGGGATCTGCGGCCTGGGGATGTTGTCCATCTCTGCGGCGAGGTTGGGGCCGGCAAGACGACCTTCGTCCGTGGCGCTTGCCGAGCGCTCGGTTTCACCGGACCGGTGACGAGCCCCAGCTACACGATCAGTAATCGCTATGAGGACGGGGAGGTGCTGATCTCGCACCTCGATTGCCAGAGGCTCGAAGGACTCGATGGTGAAGAGGCAGGTCTGCTCGACGACGAGATCGGCCCCGATAGGATCACCTTCATTGAGTGGCCACAGCAGTCGGTTGGGGCAGTCGGAACGATCGCGACGATCCCGGCCGCGGTCCGCGTCGAGCTCGAGCACGTTAGCCCGCAAGAACGCACCGTGACGATCGAACGAACCCCGAGATGACGAGCCCCGCGGGTGCAGTTATTGCCTTCGATACGGCCACCGCAGCGACGGTCGTCGGGCTTACTGTCGGCGGCACTCTGGTCTGCGAGCTCGCCGATCGGCCCGGAGAGGATCAACGCCCGCGGCATGCCGAGCGATTGCTGACGCTCTGTGAGGAGGCACTGGCGCAGGCGGGGCTCGGATGGGGTGGGCTGGGTCGGATTGGAGTCGGAGTTGGGCCGGGAACTTTCACGGGCCTTCGGATCGGCGTCGCGACCGCGCAGGGCTTGGCGCAGGCAACCGCTCTCCCCGTGATTGCGGTGTCGACGCTCGAAGCGCTATCGCTTCGTGCGCGAGCGGCGGAGCCGCTCCTGCAGATCGCAGCAGTGGGGGATGCCCGCCGGGGCGAGGCTTACGTGGCCGCCTGGTCGGCGGACGGCACCCCCACGGTCGCGGCTCAGGCCTGCCCGCCGGAGCGGCTCGGTGCAGTATTCGCTGCAGATCTCAACCCAACTCTGGCGGTCGGTGACGGAGCGCTAATCTTTCGAAAAGAGCTGGAAAGCAGGGGTATTGAAGTGCCAGAAGATGGCTCGCCGCTTCATCGGCTGGACGGGGGCTCTCTCTGCGAATTGGCTGCATCCGGGGCTCCGGTTTCGAGCCAAGAGTTGGTTCCACACTACGTCCGTCGCCCCGACGCTGAGATCGCACTACAAGCCCGCGCCGAGAACAGTTGACCAACGACATGACTGAAATCCGACGCCTCGTCTTTGCCGACCTCCCGAATGTGATCGCTATCGAACGGCGAGCATTCCCGACGCCCTGGTCGCTCGCAATGTTCGTCCTCGAGTTGAGCAAGCCGGAGGGCATCTGCCTCGCCGCTCAGAGCAACGGCCATCTCGTCGGATACACGATCTGCTCGCGTTTCGATCAGGTCTGGCACATCATGAACGTCTCAGTTGACCCCGACCTCCAACGCCGCGGCATTGCGACGGCGTTGATCACCGAGGTCCTCGAGCGCGTCGGCGACGACGGGCAGGTCACGCTTGAGGTGCGGCCTACCAACAGCGGCGCGATAGCGCTCTATGAAAAGTTTGGCTTCCTTGCCGCTGGTACGCGTCCGCGCTACTACCAAGACAACGGCGAGGACGCCGTGATCATGTGGCGTACAGAGGCAACGCTGCGCGGTTCGCTGGAGGATGTGCCAGCCGTCGCAGCGCCGTCGGTGCGGGCACTGTGAGCGGCGCAATCCTCGCGATCGAAACGAGCTGCGACGACAGTTGCGCAGCCGTCGTCGATGCCAGCGGCCTGATCCTCTCGAATGTCATCGCCTCGCAAAGCATCCACGACAAGTACGGCGGTGTGGTTCCTGAGATCGCCGCCCGCCATCACCTTCACCTGCTGACGCCGACGATCGATGCAGCGCTCTCAGATGCAGGCCTCACGCTCGATCTGATTGAGCGCGTCGCAGTTACGCAGGGCCCGGGACTGATAGGCGCACTGCTCGTCGGCGTGGCCCAAGCCAAGGCGATCGCCGCCGCCCGCGGAGTCCCTCTCGTTGCCGTCGACCACCTGCAAGGCCACGTAGCCGCAAACTTCCTAGGCCCTGATCCGTTTGAACCTCCGTTCGTCTGCCTAATAGCCAGTGGAGGGCACACGCTCCTGGCGCGAGTGGAGGAGCAGTCCTCGTACACGGTGCTCGGAGAGACGCTCGACGACGCCGCAGGTGAGGCGTTCGACAAGGGCGCGAGGATGCTCGGGTTGCCGTTTCCTGGCGGTCCAGCGCTAGAAGCGCTGGCTGGCGATGGCGATCCCGAAGCCTTCGACTTCCCGACCGCCCGAAACGTCAAGGGCTTCGACTTCTCATTCGCCGGCGTCAAGACTTCGCTGCTCTACGCAATCGCCGACCTCGGAGAGGCTGAGTCCCAACTGCGCCGAGCGGATCTCGCGGCGTCGTACCAGAAGGCGATAGTCGACGCACTAATTGATCGGCTCGACCGCGCCCTATCGGCTAGCGGCTTGGGTCGGGTGGCTATCGGCGGCGGTGTCGCGGCCAATGGCCCGCTGCGCCAGCGCGTCTCCGAGCTCGGAGCCGAGACGCACATCCCGGCGATGAAGCTTTGTACGGACAACGCGGCGATGATCGCGGGGGCCGCGCGCTTTCTTCCCGACTGCTCGACGGAAGCGGCTCTGGCGCTCGATGCCTATCCGAGTGGATCGAAGCGATGATTCCCGAAGTGACTCTCTATCAGCGCGCCGGCTGCCATCTGTGCGAGATCGCCCTCGCGCAGCTGAGCGAGATCAAGCGGGTTCATGACTTTGAGCTGACGCAGGTCGATATTGAATCGAGCGACGAGCTTCACGCGCTCTACCTGGAGCGGATTCCAGTGATCGCGCTTGGTGGAGTGGAACTCTACGATTTCGAGATCGATCGGGCCGACCTCGAAAGCCGCCTGTCCGCCGCCGCGGCGCGGTAGCATCGGGTCAATGGCAAGCGGTGAGACTGAAGACGCTCCGGTCGGCTTGATCGCCTCCGATGATGGGCCGGCTCGACTCACGTTGGGTGTCGCCGCGAGGCTTTCTCGTTACCTCCAAGTCCTGACTCAGGCGCAGAAGACTGGGCGCGAGACGCTCTCCTCGCAGGAGCTCTCGGAGTACACGCGCGTCAACAGCACTCAGATTCGCCGTGATCTTTCGGGCTTCGGCAAGTTCGGCAAGCGCGGCGTCGGCTACAACGTCGACGCGCTCGCCGACGAGATCCGCGAGATCCTTCAGACCGGGGGGCAGCAGAACATCGCGCTCTTTGGCGCCGGGCACCTCGGCAAGGCGATCGGCTCGTCAGACATCTTCGCCGATCACGGCTTCAACGTTGTTGCCGTCTTCGACGCCGATCCGAAAAAGGTCGGCACCAAGGTCGGCGGGCAGTCGGTCCGCCCGGTTGAGGACGCCGATCGCGTAATTGAAGAAGAGAAGGTGCTGGTCGCCGTGCTCGCAGTGCCAGGAGCCGCAGCGCAGGCGCTCGCCGACAAGGTCGTCGATGCCGGCGTGCGGATCATCTTCAACTACTCGGAATCACTTCTCGATGTACCGGCAGGCGTGACGGTTCACACCTCCAACCCCGCGGTCGACCTGCTGCACGCGCTTTACTTCTACCTCTCATGAGTCTGATCGATCTCGAGAAGGCCCGCGACGCTTTTGCGCAAGCGACCGATGGCACAGTGGGGATAGAGGAGGAATTCGCGATCCTCGACCCGCAGACGCTCGATCTGGTTCCGCGCTTCGAGGAGCTAAACGACAGCGCTGGGGAGAGCGACCTCGACTTGGCAGCCTCGATCTCTTCAGAGCTGATCCTTTCTGAGATTGAGATTCGCTCCGGGGCCGGCCGTGATGTTGGGGATGCGCTCGCGCGCCAAGCTGCGATGCGTCGTAGCCTCTTCGCGCTCGCCGCGAGCGAGGGAGTTGAGCTCGGCTCGACCGGCACGCATCCGTGGGCCGATTATCGCGAACAGCTCAACGTCCAGTCCGATCACTACCGGCGTGTCGTCGACGGCCTTCAGTACGTCGCCCGGCGCAACAACACCTTCTCGCTCCACGTCCACGTGGGGATACGCGACGCCGACCGCGCGGTTCGTGTCTGTGATCGGTTGCGCTCTCTGCTGCCGACGCTGCTCGCGCTCAGTGCAAACTCGATCTTCTTCGAAGGGCTCGACAGCGGTTTGGCCTCTGTTCGTACTCAGAGCTTCACGAAGTCGTTCCCGCGCTGCGGCGTGCCCGACGCATACGGATCTTGGGCCAACTACCGCGATTACCTCGAGCTGCTGCTGTCGACCGGCTCGATCGAGGAGGACACTCAGGTGTGGTGGTCGGTCAGGCCGCACCTTGCCTTCGGCACCGTTGAGGTAAGGATTTGCGACGCTCAGTCAACGGTCGAAGAGTCGAACGCGCTGAGCGAGCTGATCGTCGCCTGCGTACTTCAGTGCGCGCGGGACGATGACGACGGTCGTCCGATCTTCGAGCCTCCCGCGCGTCTGATCGAAGAGAACCTCTGGCGAGCAATTCGCTTTGGGGCTGAAGGTGAGCTGATCGATCTCGAACGGGGCATCTGCGTGCCAGCACGCGCCGCCTTCGAGGGACTGCTCGAGTGGACCGCGCCGGTTCGTTCGGAGCTCGGCGTTGAGCCAGAGTTCCCAAGCATGAATGGCGCGCAGCGTCAGTCTGCCGCGCTAGCCGAGGGAATGAGCATCGCCGACGTCTACGCTTCTACAGTGGCGCAGACGCAACAGACATTCGGGGCCGATGAGCCCGCAAGCCCGACGGAGGTATCAACGCCGTGACCGACGAAGCCGCAACGCCAGACCAGCCCGAAGAACCAGCCGCAGCAGCAGCTCCAGCCGCAGCGCCCACCGGGGATCCGGTGCAGCCCTCTGAGGACGAGATGCGCGCCGCCTATGAAGCCGAGCTCAAGTCGCTCCGCGTTGAAGACCTCGTCGCGCAGACGGTCGTCTCGCTGCTTAACCTTGGAGCCCGTAAGGCCGGGCTGCTACCGGGGAGTGAGGACGAGACCGATCCGGTTCAGGTTGGGATCGCAATCGAAGGAATCCGTCGCCTGCTCCCGTTGATCGAACCGGCTCTTGGCGAGAACGCTGCGTCGATCAAGGACGCCCTCGCTCAGCTGCAGGTCGCCTTCACGAAGCTGACGGGCGATCAGGGTGTGGCTCCAGCCGGTCAAGGTGCGCCCGAGGGCGCGGCTGGCACGCCGGAAGGCGCAGCCGACGGCGGTCAGGAGCCACCGGCCAAGCCCGCCAGCGGGCTCTGGACGCCTGGCCCGTAGCGACCGCAGAGCGTTTCCGTCGGGGTTACCGATAGGATCGCTGAGCTTCAGAGCGCTGGGGACAGCAAACAGCCCCGTCGCAACGCGCCTGCCGCCATAAAGGCGGCTGTTCATTCAATCACTCCGGAGGATTCAACCACCGTGTCTGCACTTCTTACCGACCATGGGGTCATCATTGCCGTTGGCTGCGCCCTGATTGCCGTTGCATACGGCGTCATCACCACGACACAGCTGCTGGCGCTCTCGCCCGGCAATGCAGAGATGCAGCGCATCTCAGCAGCCGTTCAGGAAGGCGCCCGCGCTTACCTCAACCGGCAGTACCTCGTCATCGCCGCAGTCGGCGTTGTCCTCTTCATCGCACTGCTCTTCATTCAGGACATCTACGTAGCTGTTGGCTTCGCGATCGGCGGCATCCTCTCCGGTTCGGCCGGCTACATCGGCATGAACGTTTCGGTTCGCTCCAACGCCCGTGTCGCCGAGTCGGCTCGCGATGGCATCGGTCCTGCGCTGAAAGTCGCATTCCGCGGCGGCGCAATCACCGGCATGCTCGTCGTTGGTCTCGCTCTGCTCGGTGTGGCTGGCTACTACGGCCTTCTCACCTCTTACTTCGACCAGACTCCCAAGGAAGCCGTTGACGCGCTGATCGGGCTCGGTTTCGGTGGATCGTTGATCTCCGTCTTCGCCCGTCTTGGCGGCGGCATCTTCACGAAGGCCGCCGACGTCGGCGCCGATCTCGTCGGCAAGGTCGAGGCCGGAATTCCCGAGGATGACCCTCGCAACCCTGCCGTTATTGCTGACAACGTTGGCGACAACGTTGGCGACTGCGCAGGCATGGCAGCCGACCTCTTCGAGACCTATGCCGTTACGGCTGTTGCCGTGATGCTGCTTGGCGTCTTGACCTTCAATGAGCAGACCAACGTTGCGCTTTATCCGCTGATTCTGGGCGCCGTAGCGATCATCGCCTCGATCATCGGCACCTTCGCGGTCCGCAGCGAGAAGGGCAACGTTGAACGCGCGCTCTACCAAGGGCTTGCAGTCTCCGGCATCATCGCGGCGATCGCCTTCTACCCAGTTACGGCTTGGATGATGGACGGAATCACCTTCAAGAGCGTTGCTGGCGCCGCAACTGCTCCAAGCGTCATGAACCTCTATCTCTGCTCGCTGGTTGGCATCGTCGTAACCGCGCTGCTGTTCGTGATTACCGACTACTACACCTCGACGCGCTTCCGCCCGGTCCGCAAGACGGCCGAAGCGTCGCAGACCGGTCATGCAACGAACATCATCTCCGGCTTGGCACAAGGCCTTCAGGCAACTGCGCTTCCGGCGCTGGTCCTGGTCCTCGGAGTGCTCTGCTCGTGGAAGCTCGCCGGTGGCGGCGTCCAAGGCATCTACGGCATCGGCGTCGC
>WLNV01000119.1 GCA_009699615.1 Actinomycetota bacterium | reverse complement strand
GGGTGCGGGCCCAACAGGTGCGAAGCGAGGATCAGCACCGGGGCGACGAAGAGAGCAATCTGGGCGCTCGAGCCGATCGAGATGTTGACCGCAAGATTCATCTGATCCTTGCGCGCGGCGAGCACGGCGACCCAGTGCTCGGCGGCGTTTCCGACGATCGCCACGATGATCGCACCGATGAAGAACTCGCTGATGTCGAGCTTCTGCGCGGTCTCTTCAATCGAGCCGACGAGAATCTCCGACATGCCTGCAACCGCGAGGCCTGCGATTGCGAGCGCGGTGACCGACTTCCTCGTACTCCACGAGGCACTGACGGACGCCATGTCTGCTGGCTCTGGGTTGAAGAGTCGGCGATGGGTCTTGAGCGAGAAGATCAGCCCGGCGCCATATGCGCCGAGCATCACGACGGCAACGATGACTGAGAGTGTCTCAACGCTCGAGCCGTAGTTGACGATCGCCTGGTTGGGCGTCGGTAGTCCTTCAGGCCCGACGACGAGCTCGTAGACGGCCGGCATCACGATTGCAGCTAGAGCCAAGAACAGCATCGATGTCTGTGCCGCGGCCGCGCGGGCACTGAACTTCTGCTCGTCACGGCCGAGGCCGCCGAAGAACATTGAGGCGCCAAGAACGAGCAGAATGTTGCCGATGATCGAGCCTGCGATAGAAGCCTTCACGACCTCGTGCAGCCCGGCTTCAAGCGCGATCAGCGCGATGATCAGCTCCGGCGCGTTGCCGAAGGTGACGTTCAGCAGGCCGCCGATCCCCGGGCCCGAGCGGGCAGCTAGTTCCTCGGTTGCCCGACCCATCAGCGCGGCGGTCGGGATTACGCCAAGCGCTGCCGTGATGAAGATCGCCGTCGCGCCGCCACCGCTGTACTGAAGGATGATTGCGATCGGAATGAAGATGACCAGCAGAACCGGCCAGCCGGCGGCGTCGAGCAGCCGACGGAAGATCGAAGTATTGGCGGTCGGCTCAGTGCTCATCGGGCGTAGAGCATACGCGGCGCCGGGGTCGCCCCTGGCTCGCGTGGCGTAGCTGCAGGCCTGTCAAGCGCCCCCCTGCAACGGCAAGTGCGACCAACTCGAGGCAGCCTCCGTAGGCTTGTTGGAGTGCGCCGTACGCTTTTTCTATGCGTCGCGTCGGCGCTCGTCACGCTCGCCCTCGGTGGCGCGGCGAGTGCCAATGCCTCGACAATTCTCGTCCTCGAACGGAACGGGACGGTCACGGCGCGCGAAAATCCGTTGATTCCGTCAGGCCCCGGGAGCGAGCTTCCCGAGTACCCCGGTCGCGCGTTGGCCGTCGCCTCGACAGCGGCGATGCCTGCGCAGACGGCATCTTCAGCAAACCTTGACTCTGCCGTTGCGAGACTCGCCGCCGGCGGCGCGATCAGCGCCACTACACGAGCCGCGTACAACGCTGCGATCAGCAGCGCGCGCAACGCAGCCGGGAGGCTGAGCGGCCAGCGACGCAACGAACTTCGCGCCGTGATCTCAAACTTCAACCGCATGGCTCGAGGCGGGCTGGCGACCGCGTCGCGGCTGCCAGCGATGACGGAGACGCTCCGACGGAACGCCGAGTGGTGGACGAACGGCTCCTCGCTCGGCTACGGCCAGCGCGTCGGCTTTTCGGGAAGCGAGCTGGTCTGGCAGGCATACCCTGGCCAGGGGCTCCAGATCCAATGGCTCGGCACCTTCGGCTACATGAACGCGCTTTGGACCGCCGAAAGCAAATCCTCCGAGCTGCACAAGCTGGCGAAGGAGGTTTCCGAGCTGGCCTCAAGCCGCGCCAACGGAGCCGCGTGGGAATACCTCTTCCAGTTTGGCGGCGGCAAGCCGCCTTGGGTCAGCGGGATGGCGCAGGGGACGGCAATCCAGGCACTGGCGCGAACCTCGGACCGTTTCAAGGACCGATCCTTGATGAATCTCGCCAAGCGCGGGCTCGGAATCTTCCGAACCTCGCCGCCAAGCGGTGTGCGGCTGAAGCTAACTCACGGCTCGCACTACCTCGGCTACTCCTACGCCCCAGGTCAGCGGATCTACAACCAGTTCTACCAGGCACTCCGTGGACTTCATGACCTCGCCGAACTGAGCGGCGACAAGACGGCGAAGCGACTCTGGCTCGAAGGGCAGACCGAGGGTCGCTATGAGCTGCCGTTCTCGAACACCGGCTCATGGTCCTACTACGAACCCGGTTCGCCCTCGCCACTCAACTACCACGAGCTTCTGCGCGATTTCCTCCGCGGCCTCTGCGACGTGATGACCGCCGACCGCCAGCGCGAAACGATTGCGCTGCGCGAGAAGAAGGGCCCGGAGGCCGTCCTCGGCAACTTCAAGAGCTGGCCTGACCCCGGGCCGTACTGCGTCATGACGAAGCGTTACACCGATTACCTCTATAAGCGTCTCGGCACGAGCGCGCCTGTCGCCGTACCTCGCTGAGCGCGACTCCGCTACAGCGGCCCTTACACTGGGGTTGTGCCTGAAGCTCCTGCAACGTGGATCCTGACCGGGTCGGTCGACAACTTCGCCGTCACGAGCGATCTCGGCTACAAGCTGATTGGCTTCAAGGAGCGTCGGCGCAAGCAGGCGCTGACGATGGAGATTGGCGACCGAATCATCTTCTACCTGACGAAAGTGATGGCCTTCGGAGGGTCGGTCACGATCACCTCCGACATGTTCGAGGATCGCGAGCCGGTCTGGCCCGGCAAACCCGGCAGCCCCGACCCGTACCCCTGGCGCCGCGAGACAGAGCCCGAACTGATCCTCAGCGAAGCCGACTGGGTTGCCGCGGAGAGCGTTAAAGATGAGCTTGAGCACATTCGCAAATGGCCCGCAGAGCATTGGAAGCTCGCCTTCCAAGGCCAGCTCAGAACGATCAGCGACGCCGATAGCGACCTGCTGCTGGAACGGATGCGGGTAGCGGCCGGCGCGACGGCGTGAGCACGGCAGCGCCGCGAGTTCGCGGCGCATGGGAGACGCTCTACAGCGAACAGAAGCTGGCGATCGCGGCATCGATCGGTTTGCTTCTCTCGATGCTGCTGCCGTGGTATCAGCAGAGCGGCTATGTGACGCGCCCGGGCCAGCCTCCGACAGAGCTGAGCGCCTCGCTCAACGCCTTCCAGTCTTGGGGCTTCATAGAAGCCTCGATCTTGCTTGTGGCGCTCGGAGTGCTGGTGCTCTGCGCGGCCCGCGCCGACCGTCGCGCATTCCACCTGCCTGGCGGCGATGGGATCGTTCTGATGGCAGCCGGTGGCTGGGTGATGTTCCTGATCTTCTACCGCCAGCTCGACCGCCCGACCGGCAACGATTCCGGTGTTTTGCGCCCCTTGGGCAGCCCGTCGTGGGGAACGGTTGGCGTCGACTGGGGAATCTTCGTTGCCTTTCTGCTCGGTGCCGTAATCGTTTACGCCGGCTGGAGGATGCAGTCCCACCACCGGCCCGAGCCGTTGCTCGACGGCGACAATCCGCACACGCCCACTGTCGAGGGAGACCCAACCTCGGTCGCTGGCACCGTCCCGCTTGACCGCACTCCGACGCCGCCAACCCCGGCCGTGCGCCCGAGAGCCAAACCGCAGCCCACTCCGCCACCGCTGCAAGGGCAGCTCTCGTTCGAAGAGACAGATACCCCGAAGGCGAGCGATTAGGCCGCCGCAGGCTTTCGAGCTCGTGCAACCTATTATCCGCTGACGATGCCCACTACTCCAGACCGCCCAGAAGAAGTCAGCTCCGGCCTAATCGAAGTCGGCTACCTACCTGACGACGCAACCGCGCTCGTCGCGTTCCTCGCGATCAAGCTCGGAAAGCCGATCCTGGTTGAGGGCCCGGCCGGTGTCGGCAAGACGCAGCTGGCCAAGTCGTTGGCCGAAACACTTGGCCGCGAGCTGGTTCGCCTGCAGTGCTACGAAGGGCTCGACGAAGCGAAGGCGCTCTACGAATGGAACTACCGCAAGCAGCTCCTGCGGATTCAGGCCGAGGCCCAGGACACCGGCTGGCAGGAGGTTCAGGACGACATCTTCGGAGAGGACTTCCTGCTCGAACGGCCACTGATGACGGCGATCGCCTCGAAGGAGCCGGTTGTGCTGCTGATCGACGAGATCGACAAGACCGACCAAGAGTTCGAAGCGATGCTGCTCGAGCTGCTCTCCGACTTCCAGATCTCAATCCCCGAGCTGGGTCGGATCGAAGCGAGCACGATGCCGCTCGTCCTTCTGACGTCAAACAACTCGCGCGAGCTGACCGAGGCACTGAAGCGTCGCTGCCTCTACCTCTGGATCGATTACCCGTCGCTGGAGCATGAGCTCCAGATCGTTCGCCTGCACGCCCCCGAACTCGATCAGAAGATCGCCCGCCGCTTGGTCGAAGTTGTCGCAATGGTCCGCGACCTTGACCTCAAGAAGCCGCCGTCGATCGCCGAATCGATCGACTGGGCGCGGGCGCTGCTTCTGCTCGGAGCAACCGACATCGATACGAAGACCTTCAACGACACGATGTCGATCATCGTCAAACACCGCACCGACATCGACATCGTCGCCGAACGCGTCGGAGTCAAGCTCGACAGCGGCGAGGACGGCGTCAGTGCCGCCTCCTCCTGACAGACGCCCGTCACGCGAGGCATCACGGCGCGCTGCGCTGTTCTCCGAGCCGCTTGAAAATCCGCTTGACGCAGGTTTGACGGCTCATCTGGTCGAGTTTGGCGAGGAGCTCCGTGGCGAAGGGGTTGCGCTCGGTACGAGCGAGCTGCTCGACGCGTTCAGCGCACTTCCTGAGATCGCTTGGAACGAACCGACGCTGTTTCGCGAAACGTTGGCGACGACGCTCGCGAAGTCGCCTGAGGACCGCGCGATCTTCGATCTCGTATTTGAACGCTTCTTCTTCCGCGCTACCGAACTGGCGGCACTGACGACCGGAATCGGTGAGGCGGGCAGCGGCAGCGGCGATGGCGAGGGCAACTCAGAGATCGACATTGAAGCGCTGCGAGAACAGATCGCACGCGCGATCGCAGAACAGAACGAGGGCGCGTTGCGCGACCTGGCACGGCTTGCAATCGCTGCCTTCGCGCAGCCCGGAGAAGGGTCGGGAGTACTGGGCGTCGACGTCCAGCGGATTCGCCGCTCGCTCGGGCTGCGGACCGACCCTCAGGGCGACGTGCCGCAGGACGACCCTCGCGCTGAAGGACTGCCGAGGGACGGGATCCGCCGTTTTGAGCAGCTGCTGCGCCAGGAGCTCGAGCGCCAGCAGATCGAACGCACCGCATCGCTTCCGGCCGCGCGACCGCTGCACGAGCTCGACCGCGCCCTGCCGAGTGGCCCGCTGCAGGATCTTGCC
Source organism: Actinomycetota bacterium (assembly GCA_009699615.1). Lineage (GTDB taxonomy): Bacteria > Actinomycetota > Thermoleophilia > Solirubrobacterales > Solirubrobacteraceae > F1-60-MAGs163. The sequence goes on along the minus strand of WLNV01000119.1, from coordinate 227 downwards.
AGCGTCCACCGCGTTGTGACGCAGCTCAAGCGACGGCTGAAGACGCAAGGGCAGGAGCACCGCGGCCATCGCCGCCACGCGCACGTAGACATCCGCCGCACGATGCGCGCATCGCTGCAGACGGGAGGCGTGCCGATCACGCTGCGCTACCGCCCCGTGCGGCCGCGTCGGCCAGAGCTGTTCGTGATCTGCGACGTATCGACCAGCGTCACGAGCGCCTCGGTCTT
>WLNV01000118.1 GCA_009699615.1 Actinomycetota bacterium | reverse complement strand
GCCGGCGATCACATTCTCACTGACGGCTGCATCGGTGAACCCTTGCGGCGCCCAGATCGGCACCTCTTCGCCTTCGGCCAAGACGCCGCGGACGCCGCCGAAGTGATCAACGTGGCTGTGCGTGTGCAGCACCGCGCTGACCTTTCGCTCGCCGCGAGCTTCGCGGTAGAGCGCCAGCGCCGCGGCAGCACACTCTGGTGAGACGAGCGGGTCGACGACGATCACGCCCGCGTCGCCTTCGATCAGCGTCATGTTCGAGATGTCGTAGCCGCGCACTTGGTAGACGCCTTCGGCCACTTCGAAGAGGCCGGCGCTCATGTTCAGCCGCGCAAGTCGCCAGAGCGCCGGGTGGACGCTGCCCGGAGCTTCGGTCGATTCAAGGAACCCGTACTCAGCGAGGCTCCAGAGGACGCGACCGTCTTCGTCGCTGATCTGAAGGTCGCTTGGCGCGGGGCTGATCAATCCGCGGGCCGCACTGGCCGCGTCCGCGCCGTTATCGGCGGGCAGTGAAGCCAGTGCCTCGGCGTGGCGCCGCTTCGTTGCGGCGGATGGGTCGAGCGGGTCAGCCATTAGCCGACCCTACCCGCCCAAGACCTCTTCGCAGTGTTTCCCCTAACCGACGCTGACAACCGGCCCACGGCCGTTCAGCAGCTCATCGGCAACGCGGTCGGTTGACATTCCGTGGCCACCGACGAGTCGGCGGTTGAGCTGTGCGCGGCGGAACGTCAACGGCGCGTCGTGCTCCCAGGTTGCGCCGATCCCGCCGTGAACGGCGATCTGCTGGCGGGCCGTGAAGTCGAGCCCGGCGCCAGCCACTGAACGTGCGCAGCTTGCGGCGTATGCGATCTCTCCCGGCTTGTCGCTGAAAGCGAAGCCGGTGTAGATGCAGAGCGACTTGGAGTTCTCAAGCCGGCGCAGAATCTCGACGATTCCGTGCTTGACGGCCTGATACGAACCGATTGCGCGGCCGAACGTGTAGCGCTCCTTCGCGTAATCGAGACAAACCTGTAGCGCCGTCTCCATCGTGCCGACAGATTCAGCGGCGATCAGTGCCTGAACGAGGTACCAAGCGCGCGCGATCTGCTCTGCATCGAGGTCGAGCTTCGCACCGCTCGCGCCATCGAGCGTGACCGTGGCGAGTCGGCGAGTCGCGTCGTAGCGCCAGCCAGCGTGAACCGTGACGCCCGAAGCGTTGGCTTCAACTGCGGCGGCAACAGGATTGCCGTCGGAGTCAGCACCGATTACGACGAGCAGCTCTGCCTCGCCGGCGTCCGGGGCCCAGCCAACCGTGCCGTTGAAGGTGACCGTGTCACCGTCAACCGTCGCTGCCGGGGCGTCAGGGCGAGCCATTCCTTCGACCGGCTCAACCGTCCAGCGCGGCTCGATTGAGCTCGGCGGGCAGGCCGGAAGCCATGAGGCCTTCAGCTCACCTGCGGCGACAGCTTCGGTCTTGTCGCTGCCACCCATGTCAAGCAGCATCGATGCCGGAAGCGCGCCGAGTAGAGGCACACCGGCCAGCACCTTGCCGGCCTCCTGGGCGATCAGCATTGCGTCGTAGGCGCCAAGCCCGGCGCCGCCGTTCTCTTCGCTTACCAGCAGCCCTAGCCAACCGGCTTCAGCGGCTGTTGGCCACATGTCGGGCAGTGCGGAGTCGTCTTCGATCGCCTCGCGGGCGGCCTCAACGGTCTTTACGCGCGAGAAGGCGTCGGCCGCCGCGTCACGCAGGAACTGCTGCTCATCTGAGAGTCCGAGGTTCATGCTGATGCACCTTCCTTCTCCTTGGCACGCAGTTCGCTGAACGGGATGCCCTTGTCAAGTCGTGGCTCCGGCGGCAGTCCGAGGACGCGCTCACCGATCGTGTTGCGGAGGATCTCTTCGGTACCGCCGGCCGATTTAAGGCCCGGCAGGAACGAGATCATGTAGGCCCACTCGCTGTCCTCGTCGAGCGCCTCTGGCCCAACGATGTCGGCGATCAGATCGCCGGCGCGGACCGCGCAGTTGACGGTCGTGACCTTCGCAAGGCCAAACTCCGGCCCTGGGATCTGCCCATCCTGCAGCGCGCTGATTGAGCGGTAGCCGGTCCAACGGATCGCCTCCAGCTCAGCTGCCAGCTCGCCGAAGTTGTGGCGCACCTCGTGGTCGTTTGCTGCGACAGGGTCGGCCATGATCGCCTCGGCAAAGCGCGTCGCGCGGTAGCCGAACGAAGACGAACCAAGGCCGATCGTCAGGCGCTCGAACATCAGCGTCGTCAGGCCGGTTCCCCAGCCGTTCTCTTCACCGCCGACGACCGAATCGGCGTCGATCACAACATCATCGAAGAAGACTTCGTTGAACTCGGCTTCGCCGGAGATCTGCCGCAGGCCGCGAACCGTCACGCCCTTGGCGTCCATCGGCACGATGAACATCGTCATCCCCTTGTGCTTCGGGATGTCGGGGTTGGTGCGGGCGAGCAGCAGTCCGTAGGAGGCGAACTGAGCGTTGGTCGTCCAAACCTTCTGACCGTTCAGCGTCCAGGTGCCGTCGTCGTTGTGCTTGGCGCGCGTCTGCACGGCGGCAAGGTCTGAGCCGGCTGCCGGCTCGGAGAACATCTGGCACCAGATCTCATCGCCATGGAGCATCGGTCCGAGGTAGCGCTGCTTCTGCTCTTCGGTGCCGTGGGCGATGATTGTTGGCCCGAGCATGCCGACGCCGATCACGTCGAGGATGCCGGGAACACCGGCCTGCTGCATCTCTTGGCTGATCACTACCGACTCGACGGGGCCGATGCCTTGGCCGCCGTACTCCTTCGGCCAAGTGGCTCCGGCGAGACCAGCTTCAGCCAGTTTGCCCTGCCATGCGCGGTGGGCGACGAGAATCTCGTCGGGGTCGGTCAGGGCGCCTTCGCCCTGAAGAATGGGGGCGGCTGCCTTGTTGGCGTCTAGCCAAGCACGTACCTCTTGGCGGTACTCGGCCTGTTCTGGTGTGTCATTGAGATCCACTGACTGCTCCTTTGACTGACTGGTCGGTCAACGTCTGTCCAAAGGATAATACGAAGCGCTCACTCGTCGCGATCAGCCCCGCTGGCGAGCGCACCGAAGATGCCTATCGCCATCAGCGCGATGATCACGACTGAGAGGACGGAGAGCACGTTTAAACCCTCCGAGCGAATCGCAACGAGAGTGCCGGCGAAGAAGGCCAGTAGGAAGAGAAACACGATTATCAGAAGCGCAACACGCATCGCTGTCCTTTCGTCCCTCTAGGCGCCGACGGCGGCGCTTAGCGGCCCGACTCCGGGGCGCTGCTGGGGGACGTGCTCATCGGCGTGGTAGCTGGAGCGGACCAGCGGGCCGGCGGCAATGTGTTCGAAGCCGAGCTCGTAGGCGGCCAGCTCGAGCTCCTTGAACTCATCCGGGTGCCAGTAGCGCACGACCGGCAGGTGGTTCTCGGTTGGCCTCAGGTACTGGCCGACAGTCAGCACCTGGACGCCGGCCTCGCGAAGATCGGCGAACGCATCGACCATCTCGGCGTGCGTCTCTCCAAGCCCGACCATCAGCCCTGACTTTGTGACGAGCTCGTCGCCGCCGATCGCGCGTGCGTTGCGCAGCACGCGCAGCGAGCGCTCCCAGCGCGAGCCGCGGCGCGCGACCGAGTAGAGCCGCGGAACTACCTCAACGTTGTGGTTGAAGACGTCGGGTCGCTCGGCGAGAACCTTCGCCAGCGGCATCTCTTCGCCGCGGAAGTCGGGAGTCAGAACCTCGACCTTGCATTCCGGCGCCTGCGAGCGGCACTGCCGGATTGTTGCCGCCCAGATGCCGGAGCCGTAGTCGGGCAGGTCGTCACGGTCGACGCTCGTGATCACGGCGTGGCGAAGGCCCATCTTCGCGATCGAGCGGGCGACGCGGGCCGGCTCGAGCGGGTCGTTCCAGGTCGGCTTGCCACTGTTCACGTTGCAGAAGCCGCAGCGGCGCGTGCAGGTGTCTCCGAGAATCATGAAGGTTGCCGTGCCTCGCTCCCAACACTCGCCAACGTTCGGGCAGGCAGCCTCTTGGCAGACGGTGTGGAGGTTCTCTTCCTTGATCATCGCCGCGAGCTGGCGGTAGCGCTCGCCTCCGGGAGGCTGCACCTTGAACCACGGTGGCTTTCGGGCGCGGATTGGCTGCACTTCGGCGCCGAGTACGGCGCTTACATCCATCCCGCCGGGGTTGGACCGCGAGCGGGTTTGGTGGGCGCGGATGATCGGATCGTCGGCCACAGGGTCAGGCTAGCGTCGCGTCGGTCGGTGCGATGAGCTCCGTCAGTCGATCCCGGCTGAGCAGTTGCGGCGTGGCGCCGAGCTCGGCGGCCCAGGCGTCGCTGATCTGGCTGGCGAACTGCTCCGCGTCGGGCGCCGCTCCCGTCTCGGCAGAGATCGATGTGATTGGCGCTTGCAGGCCGCAGGGCACGATCCACTGCCACGGTTCCAAATCCATCTCGACGTTGATCGCGAAACCGTGCGTTGTGATCGAGCGGCGTAGGTGGACGCCGATCGAAGCGATCTTCCGCTCTTCCACCCAGACGCCAGTGAAGTCAGAGCCCTCATCAACGCGGGCGCGGGCATCGACGCCGACAGATACCAACGCGGCGATGATTATTCGCTCCAGCGAGCGGACGTGGGCAACTACGTCGGCCGTCTTGACTATCGGGTAGCCGACCAGCTGGCCGGGCGCGTGGTAGGTGACTCGCCCACCGCGGTCCACATCAACGATGTCGATTCCGCGCTCGGCGTACCAATCCGGCTGATGAGGAAGCTCCTCGGGGCTACTGCGGCGGCCGCGCGTATAGACCGGGTTGTGCTCAAGCAGCAACAGCGTGTCGCCGATCCGTCCCGCTTCGCGCGCCTCGCGGACTCGCTCCTGCAGCGCGTTGGCATCGCGGTAATCAAGCCGCCCAAGCTCTACAACCGAGCATTCCCTGGCGAGTTCGTTCATCGCCGTTCCAGCCTACTCTCAGCTGGCGAGCGAGAGCGGTGCTTCGAGTAGCGCTTTGATCCGCGCGAGAAGCTTCGCGCCATCGGCGCCGTAGAGAATGCGATGGTCGCAGGCCAGCGTCAGCTCCATCAGCATCCGCGCCTCAATCTCGCCTGCGTGGACGGCTGGGCGCTGGGCAACCGCGCCGACGGCGAGGATTGCCGCCTGCGGCGTGTTGATCACGGCCTCGAAGCTGCTGACCCCAAACATTCCGAGATTGCTGACGGTGAAGGTGCCACCGCTGGTCTGCGGCGGCGTGATCGTGCCGCTGCGCACGCGCTCCGCGAGCTCGCCGGTCTCGGCGGAGATCTCGGCCAGCGTTTTGGCGTCGGCGTCAAAGACGGTCGGCACGACGAGCGTCCCGGCCCCGGCGACGGCGACGCCGATGTTGACGCGCGAGTAGTGCTCGAAGTGACCGTCGCGCCAGGCGCCGTTGGCCTGCGGCTGTTCACGCAGCGCCAGAGCACAGGCCTTGACGACCATGTCGTTGATCGTCGGCACTGCTTGGCCCTCGTTGGCGCTGGCCTTCAGTTCGGCGCGCAACGTTGTCGCGGTCGTCATATC
>WLNV01000117.1 GCA_009699615.1 Actinomycetota bacterium | reverse complement strand
GCGATTTGTCGAAGATCACGCCGGCAGGCACATCAACAATCCTTGCAACCACCGGCGCCAACTCGCGCGGGATCACGGTTGATTCGGCGGGCAACATCTACACCGCCAACAGCGACTCGAACGATGTGTCGAAGATCACGCCGGCAGGGACATCAACAATCCTTGCAACCACCGGCACCTACCCGGCCGGGATCACGATTGATTCGGCCGGCAACATCTACACCGCCAACTACTTCTCGGACAATGTGTCGAAAATCACGCCGAGTGGCACATCAACAATCCTTGCAACCACCGGCACCAACCCGTTCGGGATCACGGTTGATTCCGCGGGCAACATCTACACCGCCAACTACCACTCGAACGATGTGTCGAAGATCACGCCACCCGCTGCGCCAGCCGCTGCACCAACCAGCCTTGTTGCTACCGCTGGCAATGCGAGCGCGTCGATCGCGTTCACTCCAGGTGCAGATGGCGGCGCTGCAATCACCAACTACGAGTACTCCGTCGATAACGGAACAACCTGGACGACGCGCAGCCCAGCGTCAGTCGGTTCACCGGTCTCTATCAGCGGCCTAACGAACGGCACGACCTACCAAATCAAACTTCGCGCGATCAACAGCGTTGGCCCAGGCGCAGCATCAAGCGCGGTGAGCGTCACACCAGCAGCGCCCGTGCCGCCGCCAGCGCCCAAGCCCGCAAAGCCAGCCGCAACTTGGGCCTCATCAGCGAAAGCGAAGACCATCACCGCCGTGATCACACCGGTAGCCGGCGTTACCTACACGCTCACCGCAAAGAGCGGGCGGATAACGAAGAAGGGCTCCTGCAAGAACGTCACGATCAAACAAGGCAAGAAGAAGCTCGCACGGCGCTCATGCACCGTGAAGCTCGCGAAGGGCAGGTGGCTTGCCGCTGTAACGCCAAAGAAGGGCTCCGTGAGCGGCACCGTGAACAGCAAGAAGTACAGCTTCAAGTAGCCGCCGAACAGGGGTTGGGTACGGGCGAACTGAGGTCTTCGTGTACAGAATCCCGGTGCGCAGGTGTACAAAACTGGCTTTTCGCCGCCCTGGAAGTGAGCCTGAGCAGGGGTTTTGGAGTTCTGTCGTCTCTCCCTTCAGTAAAGACGAGACTTTCGCCCGGCTGACACTCGCCAAAGCAGGGGGGTGGCAGCAAAGTGGCAGCAACAGCCAACCGGGACGGCGAACCGGGATTGTTGGGTGTACCTGCGCGCCCGCCCGGCGGATTTCGTATCTTTCCGCGATGCGTTCTTTTACGAAGGTTTTCTGTCTGTCACTTCTATCGGTCGCGCTGCTGGCTGGTTCGGCGCAGGCTCGCACCGTCAAGGGCTGCGTAATCAAAGCTAAGACGAGCTGCGCTGGTACGAATCTCAGCGGCCAGAACCTACGGGGCGTGAACCTCGACCACGCAAACCTTCGCGGCGCGAACCTCAGCAAAGCCGATCTGCGTGGAGCGAACCTCAGCCACGCGAACCTTCGCAAAGCGAACTTGAAGGGTGCGAAGCTTGGCCCCAAGCCAACCGCAAAAAAGAAGGGCGCGCGCGCATCGCAAACCCCTGCCTGCGCACCAAACTGCCAAGGCGCGGACCTGTCCTACGCGGACCTGTCCTTCGCGAGCCTGTCCTACGCGAACCTGTCCTACGCGAACCTGTCCAGCGCGAACCTGACCAACGCGAACCTCAGCCACGCGAGCCTGACCTACGCGGACCTGGACGGAGCGACCCTGGCCTACGCGAACCTGACCTACGCGAACCTAGACGGCGCGACCCTGTACGGCGCGACCCTGTACGGCGCGACCCTGACCTACGCGACCCTGACCAACGCGACCCTGACCAACGCGACCCTGACCTACGCGACCCTGACCGGTACCTACTTTTACAACACGATCTGTCAAAACGGCATGCTCACTCTGCCGTCAACAAACACGGCGGGCGTACTCTCAGCTTGTCCCGCGTACTAGCACCAACACCGCACAGAGAAGCGCCCCGCCGAGCGATGCTCAGACGGGGCGCTCACAGGCGGAGGCGCGGCCGGATCAGCCGGCCCAGTGATGGTTTCTTGACAGCGTCTGAAGGCTGTGAAACCGTCCCGGTGAACGAGCCATCTAACTGACAGGGGATCCCTCGATGACCCAGAAGCTTGCCGCCGTACTCGCAGCCGTAGTAGCAACCGTCGCGCTCGCCGCTTGCGGTGCGTATGACCCGACCGAGGCTGTCAACAACTTCAACAAGCAGCTCAACTCCGAGATCCAGTCGGGGCTTAAGTCTGCCGGGATCAAGGGCCCTGCGGCAACGGGCGCAGGCGTAACCCTGAAGTGCCCTACCGACGTTGAGAAGGAGAAGGCGTTCACTTGCACGCTGACGGGCAAGATGAGCAAGAAGTCGGTCGATGTGCAGATGGTGGTCAACAGCTCCGACGAGCTCGCCGCAGCCAACAACGCAGCATTCTCAAAGTCGCTCAATTCGCTCTCTAGGGCTGAAGGCACGGCCGTCGGCAAGGCTGCCATCCAGTAGTGGGTTAGCGGTACCCATCGGTTAGGCTTCGCGCTTGCCGATGACAGTGATAACCGCAGTAGCTACTTCCGGCCTGCAGGTCGACGAAGGTTCGTTCCTCGTAATCGTGAGCGCCGCCGCGCTCGCGGCGCTGGCAGTCGCATTCATTGGGCCGCGAGTGGCAATCCCGGTCGTCGTGCTGGAACTGCTGTTTGGAATCGTGATCGGGCCGCAGGTGTTGGATATTGCGACTCCCGACGATTTCGTCCAGTTCTTCGCGAACCTTGGCCTCGGGATGCTGTTCTTCTTCGCAGGCTACGAAATTGATTTTCAGCGGATCCGTGGCAAGGCGCTCAACCTCGCGATCGCGGGTTGGATCCTCTCGCTGGTGCTCGCCTACGGGATCGGCGGCTTACTGGCCTGGGCCGGTGTGGTTCTCTCGCTGCTCTACACCGGATCGGCGATGGCGACGACGGCGATCGGCACGCTCGTGCCAATACTCAGCGACGCGGGTGAGATGCGCACCCGCTTCGGCACCTACCTGCTCGGAGCCGGTGCGATCGGCGAGTTTGGCCCGATCCTGCTGCTGACGCTCGTGCTGACGACGACGACGTCGAAGAACTTCGAGATTCTTGTTGCCTTTGTCGTGCTTGCGGTGCTTGCCGCCGTCGCCGCCGTTCGCATCGTGCCGCGGTCGTGGGGGGCGGTCGAGAGCACACTCGAGTCCAGCAGCCAGCTCGCAGTCCGCGTAGCCGTCGTGATGATCTTCATTCTCGTCTTCTTTGCCTCCGGGCTCGGGCTGGAGCTGCTCTTGGGAGGCTTTGCAGCCGGAATGATCGCCCGCCTCGCCGTCCGCGGCCGCGAGGTCGCCGTGCTCGAATCGAAGCTGGTCGGCATCGGATACGGCTTCCTGATCCCGTTCTTCTTCATCTACAGCGGAATGAACTTCGACCTTGATTCGCTGTTGGGCAGCACCGCCGGGCTGCTGAAACTGCCGATGTTTGTGGCGTTGTTCCTCCTCGTTCGCGGCATTCCCGCTCTGCTGCTCTATCGCGGCGTGCTTCAGCTCCGCGACCGCTTCGCACTTGCTTTCTACTCAGCAACCCAGTTGCCACTGGTCGTGGCGATCACAACTGTGGCAGTTGAGGCCGGGGAGATGAAGGACTCGACCTCGGCGGCTCTAGTTGGTGCGGCGATTCTCTCGACGCTGTTCTTCCCGCTGATCGCAATGCGTCTGCGCTCGGGTCGAGTCGAAGGTGACGTCGACCCGAATGTCGAAGCCGAGCGCGAGCTGGAAGGCTTCGACGGCGGGCCGCTGCCCGCCTAGCTCTGCTGCGCCGCGGCCTTCTCTTCAGCGTCGAGCTTCTTGAAGAAGCCGGTCCCTTCGATACTTCCCTTCGGCAGGATCTTCGCCAGCCACTTTGGCAGCCACCAGTTGCGCTTGCCAACGATCACCATCAGTGCCGGCACCAACATGCAACGAACGATCGTGGCGTCGATTGCGACGGCGAACGCTAGCCCGAGGCCGAACTGTTTTGTCGTTGGGTCGGGGTCGGTGACGAAGCCGAGGAAGACGCAGACCATGATCAGCGCCGCCGAAGTGATCACGCGGGCGCTGCGCGAGAGGCCGCGCACCACTGCCGTGTCGTTATCGGCGCCGCGTTCATACTCCTCTTGAATGTGGGTTACGAGGAAGACCTCGTAGTCCATTGAAAGGCCGAAGAGGATCGCGAACATCATCAGCGGCACGAACGAGACGATCGGCACCGAGCCGCTGAGGCCAATCAGATCGGTTCCCCAGCCCCACTGGAAGACGGCAACGAGCATCCCGTAGGCGGCGGCGACGCCGAGCAGGTTCATGAACGCCGCCTGCAGCGGCACCAGCACCGAGCGGAACGCGACCATCAGCAGCAGGAAGCTGAGCGTGACGACGATCAGGATTGAGATCGGCAGTTTCTTCTGGATCTCATCGGCGATGTCAATGAAGGCGGCAGTCTGGCCGCCGACGTACGCAACCTGTCCGGTTGCCGCTAGTTCCTTCGGCGCCAGTACGCGAAGTCTGTCGACGAGAGCTTGGGTTGCGTCGGACGGCGGCGCCGACTTCGGCACGACAGTGACCACGGCGATCGAGCCGTCGGGGCTGGGGAAAGGCTTCGCGGGCGGCGCGAGAACGTCCGGATCAGCGCTGATCGCTTTCTCCAGCTTTGCCAGCGCCGCGGTGTCGGTGGAGTCGCCCTTGAGTTTGACGACGACGAGAATCGGGCCGTTGCTGCCCTCGCCGAAACCTGCCGAGTTGAGGTTGTAGGCCTTCGTGGCTTGCGACTCGCTAGAGCCGGCGGCGGTGTCGATCTGCCCGAAGATCATCTTCGTTGTCGGGATCGCAATTACAGCCAGGATCGCGATCGCAGCAATTAGCGGCGGCCATGGATGGCGGGCAATCCCTTTCGCCCAACGCGCCCAACCGCTGTTGTCGTGATCGATGGCCTTTGATGTCCTTTTGTGCAGGCCGGGCAGTCGCAGCGCGTCATAGCGCTTGCCGAGCGCGCCGAGCACGGCCGGCAGCAGCGTCAGCGCTGAGAGGATCGCCGTAATAACGAAGATCGCCGACAGGTAGCCAAGCTGAGCGACAATCGGGATCCCCGCGATCGCGAGCGAGCAAAGCGCAATCACGACCGTCGTTCCTGCGAACAGGACTGCCGCGCCCGAGGTTGCGACCGAGCGCCCGATCGACTCCGTGATGTCCATCCCGTCGGCCAACTGCTCTCGATGCCTTGAGAGAACGAAGAGCGAGTAATCGATTCCCACGCCAAGCCCAATCATCCCGCCGAGCGCGCCAACCGATGAGGGGACGCTGCTGACGTGGGAGAGAAGCGTGATCACCATCGTCCCGGTCGCGACGCCAAAGACCGCCGTGATTATCGGCAGCAGCATCGTGACCGCAGAACCAAATGTGAGCAGCAGCACAATCAATGCCGCCGCGATTCCAATCCCGAATGAGAGGTAGGCGGCGTTCGGGTCGACAGCCACCGCGCCGAGGCTGCCGTCGGC
>WLNV01000116.1 GCA_009699615.1 Actinomycetota bacterium | reverse complement strand
GTCAGCTTGACGACGCGAGTGGCGGTCAAGATCTTGTCGGTGTTGTCCTTCGAAGAACCGACCGAATCGATCGACGGGTCGATCGTCGTGCGTCCCCCGCCCGGCGTCTGCGGCTCGATCGCGCCGACCAGCGCAAGTGCGTTGTCGGGGTTCGTCGGTGTGACACGCAGCGTGTCGGGGAGCGGGTTGGAGCCAAGCAGGTCGTAAGCAGCGGGGTTCTTGCGCCGTTCCTGCGCGTAGGCGGTGTCCTTGCTGACGTACTGAACCGACTTGACGCCGTCGAGCGCAGTCAGCTGCGTGCGTACGCGCTGAGCGTCTGCCGCGGTCGCGTCGCTCTTCATGTAGACGTTGACGATCACCTGACCGCGGACGTCGTTTGCCGCGCCTGTCGTCGCTTGGACGATTGGGATGAAGACGCCAAGCACGAGCAGCGTTACCAGCACCGATGCCAAGGCAGCGAAGCTAGGCACAGCGTTGCGCGAGATTGAGGTGAATGCCTCACGGGTGAAGAATCCGAGTTTCATTAGTCTCTGAACGCCTCGTCGAAGTCGTCGCCCGGCTCGCGCTTCTTCGGCACGCGCTGAGGTTCGGGGGAAGGCTCACGCAACAGAGCGCCGAACTCTGCCGTCGTCATGTCGGTCGGCGCGTACTGGCCGTCAAGTTCGTCGCGGACGATTACGCCTTCGGCCAGCTCCAGGACGCGGCGGCGCATCCGGTCGACCATCGCCGAATCGTGCGTCGCTACAAGGACCGTCGTGCCGGTGCGGTTGATCCGGTAGAGCAGCTGCATGATGCCGATCGAAGTCTCAGGGTCGAGGTTTCCGGTCGGCTCATCGGCCAGCAGCAGCGGCGGGGCGTTCACAAACGCGCGGGCGATACTGACGCGCTGCTGTTCACCGCCGGAAAGCTGGTCCGGATAATGATGGAGCTTCGTTGCGAGACCCGTCAAACGGAGGATGTCCGGCACCTTCTCGCGGATGTCGGCGCGGGAACTTCCCGTCACCTGAAGCGCGTAGGCGACGTTCTCATAGACCGTGCGGTCGGGCAGGAGCTTGAAGTCCTGGAATACGACGCCGAGGTTGCGGCGGTAAAAGGGAAGCTGCTTGTGCGTCAACTCGCCGAGATCTCGGCCCGCGACGAGAACGCGGCCTTGATCGGGCTCAAGCTCCTTGATCAGCAGGCGCATCAGCGTTGACTTGCCGGAACCGGTTGGTCCGACGAGGAAGACGAATTCGCCGCGACGGATCGAAAAGGTCGTGCCGCTCAGCCCTGCCTTGCTGGTGTCGTAGCGCTTCGTTACGCCACGGCACTCGATCGCGTTGGCGGGGTCGCCGGGACGAGTCGCCGCAGCGTCAGCGTCCTTACGCTGAGCCACCTGCGAATCGCGCAGGCGCAGTTCTTTCTCCGTGGCGGCCATTGCTGCGAGGTTAGCCCCGGGCCGCAGGATTCCTCCCCACTCAGCGAGATGCAGCGTCGATTGCATGCTGCAGGACGCCGCGAGCGCCCAGCGCCGCCGCTATCTTCATCGAATGGCCCAGATCTCAAGCAGTACAGCCGCAAACGGACTCCCCGTTCATCGCATCGCGATCCCCGGAACACGGGCCACGACGATTCTGGTGGCGTTCGACGCCGGCGCGAGAACGGAGAGCGCGGAAGAGAACGGAATGGCGCACTTCCTCGAGCATCTCGTCTTCAAGGGCGGCCAGATCTACGACGACTACCGCAAGGTCAATGAGACGGCCGAACGGATGGGTGGATCGCTAAACGCCTACACGAGCCACGACCTCGTCGCCTTCCACATCACAGTGCGGGCCGAATCGGCGATCCCGGCGATCGACCTGCTGACCGACTTCGTCGGTCGGCCGAAGCTCGACGCCGAAGAGCTCGACAAGGAGCGCGGCGTCGTAATCCAGGAGATCCAGCGCTACAAGGATGAGCCAGCCTCTGTCGCCGGCGACCTGATCGAACGCGCCGGCTTTGGTGACCATCCGCTCGGCCGCACCGTGCTCGGCCCCGAAGAGCACATCGAGACATTCTCGCGCGAAGCGATCGTCGCCTTCCGCGAGCGGCGCTGGGCCGGGCAGCTCGGCGGCGCATTCATCGTCGGCAACCTTGAACACGTTCCGGAAAACGGTGCGGTTGACGAGTACTTCGGCCGATTCCCATCGCTTCCCGAAGCGCCCGCCTCCGAGGCGCCTGTTGCCTTCCAGCCGGTCACGATCGTCGAACAGCGCGACAGCAACCAATCGCACCTGCGGATGCTCTACCAGCCCGACCTCGACGCAAGCGACGCCAGCCAGCGCGTCGCCTTTGGGATCTACTCGACGCTGCTCGGCGGCTCGATGGGTTCACGTCTATTCGACGAGATCCGCGAGCAGCGCGGCCTCGCCTACTCGGTCTTCGCGATGGCGCACGTCGCCAGCGACTACAGCGCACTGATCCTTGGCGCCGGGCTGGAATCGGCAAAGACGGTCGAGGCATTCACCCGGATGAAGGAGATCGTTGGCGAGCTTGCGAGCGACGGGCCGACAGAGGAAGAGGTTGAGCGGGCGCGCGCATACGTCGCCGGCCGCCGCGTGCTCTCGTTCGAGAGCACCAACTCTGTTGCCGGCTACGCCGCCGGGCGCGCGATCGTCCATCGCGAGAGCTTCGATCCGGACGACGCGATTGCCGCGATCGATGCTGTTACCTACGACCAGGTGGCCGAGGCTGCCAGGCGCGTGGACCCCGACAAGCTCTCAATCGCCTGCGTCGGACCACACGAAGACGCCGAGTTTTCCTAGGTTCGCCAATCCGAAGAGGCGCAAGCGTCACAAATGGGCGTTACCCTTGTCTGAGGTTCAGGAGCACGCGTGACACCTCACATTTCCGTATCCCTACTTGGAACGCAGTCGGACGAACGGCTGGCGTTGCTTGCTGGCTCCGGCCACGACCGCGCGTTTGAAGCGATCGTTGACCGATACAGCAAGGCATTGACTCGCTATGCCGAGCGTTTTCTGGGGCAGGCACGGGCTGAAGAGGTTGTCCAAGCGGCGTTCTTAAGTGCCTGGTCGGCGCTGACTACGGGAACCGAGGTCCGCGACCTGCGGCCTTGGCTCTACCGCATCGTCCACAACGGAGCCCTGAACGCAATGAACCGATCCGAATCCGGAGACCTTGAACTAATAGAGGCGACCGACGCGGCGCTGAGCCCGCACGCGATCCTCGAGCAGAACGAAGAGGTCCGAAGCGCGCTCAACGTGATCGCCGGACTGCCCGAACGGCAGCGCGCAGCGCTGCTGGCCGTCGCCGTTGACGGCCGCGCCCACGCGGAGGTTGCGGCAGACCTTGGAGTGAGCGATGCCGGCGTCCGTCAGCTCGTCCGCCGCGCCCGCGTACAGCTGCGCACTGCAGCTACGGCGCTAACTCCGCTCCCTCTCGCTCTTTGGCTGGCCGACGGGCAGCGCAGCGCAGCACCGGACATGAGCCACCGAATCGCGGAAGCACTGGCCGATGGCGGCGGCAACGCTCTCGCCGCTAGTGCGATGAAAGCCGGCGCCGTCGTTGTCTCCGTCGCCGCAGTAGCGACGGCAGCTCCCAAGATTGAGCACGTCGTAAGCCAAGGCAGCCGCTCTGCCCCCGCCGCAGCGATCATCGGCGCCAGTTCAGCTGGCGCTGGCAGGATCGGCGTCGCCGGGACCACCATTGCGCTGGCTCCGGGCGGTCCGTCCGGAGCGCAGTTCGACCTGGTCGGCCATCAACGCAACGGCGGCCGACACGGACAGCCGACACAAGCACCGGGTCTCGGAGGATTCCCCGGCGCAGAGCGCCCTTCGGGCCACGGCGGCGGATCAGGAGCAGAGGACCAGCTATTTGCGTCTCCGCCGGCAGCAGAGCGGCCTCATGGCGGCAGGAGAGGCGGCCGCAGCGACGATGGCCAAGCCGGGCCGACGCTGGCAGATCCTTCTACACCTGACACGCAAGAGAGCCACGGCGGCGGCTCCGGGCGCGGCGACAGCGGCCGCACTCCTCGCGAGGACCGCACGCAAGTGACCGAGGATCAAGCCGCACCTGAGCCCCGGAAAACCGATTCAGGCGGCGGTTCAGGCTCTGGCGGCTCGGGTTCTGGTTCCGGAAGCCATTCGGGCGGTAGTCAGGACAAGCCGGCGAGCAGTCAGTCCTCCGACGACTAGCAGCTTCGCGCACGGGGATCCCGAGGCGGGCGCCTAAGGATTGATCGCGACCATACGCTCGATCGGCAGCCGTGCCAGCTCAGCGATCGCCGGCTCGACCTTCACTTCGCCGCTCCCGTCGCGGAGCGTGTCACGAAGCTTCTCGAGCGTGATCATCTTCATGTAGCGGCAGCTGGCCTCGGCGTTGGCGGGGATGAAGTTGATCTCGGGAGCGGCCTGCTGGAGCGGGTAGAGCATGCCCACCTCGGTCGCAACGATCACGTCGCGCTTCGAGCCCTCCGCCTCGGCCTGCTCGGCGTAACCCATCATGCCGCCGGTCGAGAGCATCTGGACGCCCTCGGCGTCAACATCGCCCGCGGCGACGTACTCCATCACCGACGTCACACAGCCGCACTCGGGATGGATAAGGAAGTCGGCGCCCGGATGCTCGCCGCGTACGCGTGTTATGTCGTCAGGGCGAATCCCTG
Organism: Actinomycetota bacterium; assembly: GCA_009699615.1. Taxonomy (GTDB): domain Bacteria; phylum Actinomycetota; class Thermoleophilia; order Solirubrobacterales; family Solirubrobacteraceae; genus F1-60-MAGs163. The sequence continues at coordinate 958 of WLNV01000116.1, read as the reverse complement.
CGTGAACGTGGCACTCACCGTCCCAGACGTGCATCGGATGGTGGCCGGTGATCTTCTGCACGTAGGCGCCGAGGAACATGTCGGGGCCGAAGCAGATCTCAACGTCAGGGCCGTGCTCGGCGATGATGTGGTTAACGACGGCGACGGCGTTCGATGAGGTGCAGCAGTAGTCGGTCAGTGCTTTGATCGCGGCCGTCGTATTGACGTACATCACGGTTATCGCGTCCGGGTAGCGCGCCTGCCACTGTTCCAGCTCCGGCGCCGTGATCGAATCGGCGAGCGAGCAGCCGGCATCAAGATCCGGCAGTAGAACGGTCTTCTCGGGCGCGAGGATCGATGCCGTTTCGGCCATGAAGTGGACGCCGCAGAACGCGATCACAGGATTCTCGACCTTCGCTGCCTGCTGCGAGAGACCGAGCGAATCGCCGACGTAGTCGGCTACATCTTGGACCTCAGGGACTTGGTAGTTGTGGGCGAGGATCACTGCGTCGCGCGCCTTCGCGAGTTCGCGGACCTCGGCCTGCAGTTCGGCGATCATCGCCGGATCGGGAGTCGGTTCGGGGGCCATCGGCAGCGGCATCGAACTCATCGCGTCAGCTCAACTGTCAGAGACAGATCCAAAGCAGCGGCTGAATGAGTGATCGCGCCCACTGATACGAATTGTACGCCGCTGGCCGCGACGTCAGCGACCGTCTCCAGCGTCACGCCACCGCTGGCCTCAAGCTCGGCGCGGCCGGCCACCTGCGCCACCACTTCGCTGAGCTGAGCGACGGTCATGTTGTCCAGCAGGATCCGCCCTGCTCCAGCACCGATTGCCTGTTCAACCTCGTCGGGGTCGCGGCATTCGACTTCCAGCGGCAGCTCCGGGTCGGCGGCACGCGCCGCGGCGACGGCGGCGGCGATTCCTCCGGCCATCGCGATGTGGTTCTCCTTGATCAGGTATGCGTCCCAGAGGCCG
>WLNV01000115.1 GCA_009699615.1 Actinomycetota bacterium | reverse complement strand
CTGACCGTCTCAGCGACAGCGATGCTGCTGCCGGGCGCGTCGCTGGCTCAGGCCGGAGCGATGATCAAGGCTCCAACTGGAAACGCCTTCTACACGGCCTCGGCCAAGCAGATCAAGGCCGGCAAGCCCGGCACGATCATCTGGGCGCGTCAGGTCAAGTACACGGCCAACGGCCGCGTTGCGCTTCCTTCAGCGTCAAAGACGATGGTCGTCCTTTACCGCTCGCTCGATCCAAAGGGCAAGCCAATCGCCGTCTCCGGAATAATTGACCTACCTAAGGGCAAGGCTCCAAAGGGCGGCTTCAAGATGATCTCTTGGGCCCACGGCACGACTGGAGCGGCCGACGTCTGCGCGCCATCGCGCAACGCGGACGGCGGACCGGCTGACAGCTACATCTCCTACGCGACCGCGAGCTACGACGGCTGGCTCAAGGCCGGTTACGCGGTTCTGCGTACCGACTACGAAGGCCTCGGCACGCCAGGGGCGCACCCCTACCTAAACGGCCTCTCAGAGGGCCGCGGCGTAGTTGACATCGCACTGGCCGCACGCCAGCTCTACCCAACACTAAGCAAGGACTGGCTAATCGGAGGTCACTCGCAGGGCGGCCACGCAGCGCTGTTCGCTGCGTCGCTCGCTCCGAAGCTGGCGCCGAAGCTCAACATGAAGGGCGTCTTCGCCTACGCTCCGGCCTCGCACCTCTACGAACAGGGCCAAGCAGTCAGCAACCTTGGCGATGGTTTCAAGGGGCTGACAGGGCTGATCGTGCTGATCCTGAACAGCGCCGCGCGCGATGCTGGAGTTGATCCGAGCACGCTCGTCACTCCTCAGATCACAGCTCTGCTGCCGAAGATTGAGGAGGTCTGCTCCGCGCAGCTCGGCGGCGCCGACATCTTCGGCAATATCGCGCCGAAGGACGTGCTCAAGGCAGGCGCAACGACGGCCAGCATTGATGCCGCGCTGAAGGCGATGAACCCTAACTTGAAGATCAAGGCTCCGGTTCTGATCGCTCAAGGACTCGGCGATACGACCGTCTTCCCGTCCTTCACTGAGGCTCTTGTCAATGAGCTGAAGAAGAGCGGCGACAAGGTCACCTACGACACGTTCACGGGGCTAACACACTCCGGTGTTGTCACCGACCCGGCAGCTCAGGCCGTCGTCTCGAAGTGGATCAAAGCGCGCCTGCGCTAACCAACGCGAAGAGGTTTGTTCGATTCGCTGAGCAGACGGCTCAGCAGAAGATCGACCAGTGGCCGGTAGCCGATCCGAAGCGCAGCTTCGATCGGCGCCGGCGCACTGATTTCGACGGCAACAGTGCAGCCCTCGGCCGTCGGCTCGACGCGGTGGACCATCGTGGCCGGGCCAACCTGCCACGTCCATGAACGGCCCGGGTCAACGGCAGTAATCGTCGCCGGTATCGGAACCACTCCGAGCAGCCGCGCGTAACCGCGCGCCCCGACGCGCACCTCGCCCTCCCCTAACCCCCAAGCACCGCGAACGTGCGGCGCCCAGCGCGACCATTCTTGCGGGCGTGAGATCAGCTCCCAGGCTCGCTGCTGATCGCCTCGGCCGCTGCGTTCGCAGACGAACACGGATCAATCCTCGATAGCTGCGGCGTCCGCTGCGTCGGCCGCGCCGCCGCGGCGCGTCACTTCTGCGCGCGCACGGTCTATTCCACCGTGCTCGAGCGCTGCGAGTTCGCTGGTTCCACGCCAGACGACGCGGCCGTGGCGACGTACGGTGACGTGCATTTGGCCGCCGAGGTGTTCGATCGCCCCCGGAACGTTGCGCCGCTCGGCCGGCAGCGGCACCGGCAGCACGTGCGCAGCGCCAAGCGGTGCGTAGCCGTCAATCTCAACCTGCCAGCGGGCGCTGCGACCTCTAAGCCGCCAGTGCTCGTCGCCAACCTCGGCCTCAACCGGCGAGAAGCCCGGGTCACCCAGTCGGATCAGCGTTCCATCTGGAAGCGAAACGACGATCGCAGTGACCTCGATGCTCATCGGCCCCGGTTCGATAATCCCGCCGGCGAACGCGACGCAGACCTCGGGCTCCGCAAACGCTTGAGCCTGTCCCCACCACCATGCTGGCGGGAACCCGCCTTTGCCCCAGTTCTTCTCGGCGTAGACTTGCGCGCCCTCGAACTCCCAAAGATCGTCGCCAAGCTGCGCGCTGCCGCTCGCGCTGCCGCCAAGCAGCCACGGATGCCAGTACTGGTTCAGCGCCGGCACCGACTGGAAGATGCTCGAACCGCCGAGCACTCGGCGCGGCCACGGACGCGCGTTGTCGATCTTGAGATCGAGCCGGGCATCAGGGCCGAGATCGACTCGGACGCGGTCGGGGCCAGCCTGGAAGGCATCGCCAGCCGACGCACCGAGCTGCCGCCAGTCGCCAGCGCCCTCCGGATGGGCGACCGTGCGCAGGAAGCGGTTCGGGTAGCCGGCGAGACCAAGCGTCGCCCAGTGCCCGTCGGCGGCGCGGTTGACCCCGATCAGCGCGATCACTACCCGCCCGCTCTCAGGGTCGGTGATGCGCCAAAAGTAGCCCTCCATTGCGACGCCGTGATACGCGAGCTGGTCACCGAAGGGGAGGTCGGCTCCACCGGCTCGGTAGGCACGCAGCACGCCGCTTGATCGAGATGCCATATGTGAAACCTATGAGAAGTCGCCCTTCCCTATGCGCCCGCTCTGCCGTAGGTTGTCGGGGCACGCATAACTTCAACCAGCGATCAACGCCTAGGAGGCAACAGAATGAGCAACGACCGGATTGAAGACGACATCGAAATCGTCTCAGCAGCAGAGGACCAGCTAGAGGCAGACGCCGAGCTCGTCTCAGACGCAATTATCGGCCTTGAGGCCGAAGCTGAAATCGTCGCCGCAGCCGAAGACGAGCTGCTCGAAGAGGCAGAGATCGTCGCAGGCGCTGAAGAACAGCTGATGGCCGACGCCGAGTTGGTTGCCGCTGCTGCCGCTGACCCGGACGCCGACCCGGCGCTCGTCGCCGCAGCCGAAGATGCGCTGTTCGAAGAGGCCGAGATCGTCGCAGCCGCTGAAGATCAGCTGCTCGAAGATGCCGTGATCGTCGCAGCCGCCGAGGAGCAGCTGCTTGAGGACGCCGAAGCGGTCGCCGAGGGCATCGAAATCGTCGAAGTCGAAGCCGAGATTGTTGACGCCGCCGAGAAAGAGCTGACGGCCGAGATCATCGAAGACGCGCTCGAAGAGAAGGAGTAACGGCGGCGGTTAGACGCCGCTGTTGACCTCGACCCGGCCGCTCTTTGCAGCCGCCTTGAGGGCTTCGAAGTCCCGTTCGTTCTGATCTGCGTAAGCGTCTCCGAAGGCTGCCAGTGATTCAGCGAAGATTGCCCCGCTACCGAGGTAGCCGGCGATCATCGCTGCGTCACCGGAGCGCGCGTGCGCGTGAGCCAAGACGCCGCCGCACAGCGCCCCATAACGAGCCAGTCGCACTGCGTCCATCTTCTCAACGTCGACCGAGCCCTTCATGTCGCGGAGCTGGCGCATGTAGTAATGCTTCTTCGCGGCGCCGGTGCCTGTCGCCCAGCCGAGGAACGGATCGCTGGCCGCTTGCATGATCCGCTGGCCGCGTACGACCCGCTCACCTTCCTGCTTGTAATCGCTCTTGCCGGCGTACGGCGCGAGGACCGACTGCTGAGCCTCCTTGAACTGCAGGAACAGTGGGTCCTGATCGCTGTCGCCCATCAGCAGCATCATGAAGGCCTGCGTGCCGACCGAACCCACGCCAACGACCTTGCGCGCAAAGTCGGCGCGGCGGTAGCGGCTGATCACGATTCTGCGATCCGGTTCCATCGTATCGAGGTAGTCGCCGTAGGCCGTGTCGACAAGCTTCTCGAGCTCCTTGACCATCCCAAGCGGGATCGGAACAATCACCGGCGGGTCGGGCATGATCTTGAAGCCGTCCTTGGTCTTCGTGGCAAAACGCGTGAGCGCGCCGAGGTTGGTCTTCGTCTCGGCCTTGGCTGCGATCTTGCCGATCCGCTTCGCCGCGTCTGCGTCGCCGCTCTCGCCAACTGCGGTGAGGATGTTCGACATGTCGGTGCGCTCGTACCAAACTTGAAGGAACGGCAGCTCGGCAAGCTCCCCCATCCGCGCTTGGTACCTGGCTGCAGTCGCCTGAGCTGCATTGCGCGCTTCAGTCGCCTTCAAACCGTTGTCGCGGGCAGCGATCGTGATGCTGGCAACGAGCCGCTTGAGATCCCACTCAAACGAGGCCGGCAGCGTCTCATCAAAGTCGTTTAGATCGAAGACAAGGCTGCGATCGGGAGCAGCGTAGGTTCCGAAGTTGAGCAGGTGCGCGTCGCCGCAGCACTGCACACGCATGTTCGTCGTCGGCGTGTGGGCAAGGTCCCAAGCCATGATTCCAGCGCCGCCGCGGTAGAAGGTTCCGGGCGTGACAAGCATCCGGCCGTAGCGGATTGGAACGAGATCCGGCACGCGCTGGGCGGCCTGCGCTTCAAGAATTGTGACCGGGTCCGGGCGGTCTGCCGGAGCCGTCCATTCGGCGTGAGCACTGCGCGGCACGTCCTTTCGCAGCGCTGCTCCGGCCTCATACTTGGCTTCAGTAATCGGCGACAGCGAGACCGGCTCTTCGCTCTGCTCTGACTTGTTCTTCTTCTTCTTGGCCATAAGGCTGATCAACCTCCGAATCGGAAACGAACGAGTGCTGCGACGGCCGCAAAGCCGTCTCGCCACGTGATCTTCTTGCCTTCCTCATAGGTACGACCGTAATAAGAAATTGCCACCTCAAAGAGGCGGATGTTCTTGTGGCGCAGAACCTTGGCCGTCACCTCAGGCTCGAAGGCGAAGTCGTTCGAGACAAGCTTGATCGAGCGAATCAGGTCGCCGTTGAAGGCCTTGTAGCCGACCTCCATGTCGCTGATCGTCGTGTTGTAGAGAATGTTCGTCAGCAGCGAAAGGAAGCGATTGCCGGCGTAATGCCAGAAGAGGTGGGCTCGCTGAGTCTCGCCGCCGCGGAAGCGCGTGCCGTAGACAACGTCGGCAACGCCGTCGAAGAGCGGTGCGAGCAGCTTCGGGATGTCCGACGGGTCGTACTCGAGGTCGGCGTCCTGAATCATCACGAAGTCGCCGGTCGAGGCGTTGATCCCGGTACGAACTGCGGCGCCCTTGCCCTGATTGCGTTCGTGGACGATCAGGCGCAGCCCGGGGATTTGAGACTCGAGTCCGCCGACGACCTCGACCGTTTCGTCGATCGACCCGTCATCAACGACGAGGATCTCAAGATCGAAGTCGAGTTCCGTCAGCCGGCGCAGAACCTGCTCTATGGTCCTGGCCTCGTTGTAGGCCGGAACAATCACGGTAACGCGCATTAGATCCTCTTCGTACTCGGTCGCTGACGCTGTTTGCGGGACGGGACAAGCCAACTAGCCGCCAGCTTCCCTAAATAGCGGGGGCGGGATTCGAACCCGCGACCTTCGGGTTATGAGCCCGACGAGCTACCAGACTGCTCCACCCCGCGACGTGACGCTTAGGCTAGCAGCGAACGGCCCGCCGTGCAGGTCGTGAAATCAGACAACCGCGACGCGCGCGATCGTTGTCGCCGACTGGTAGTAGAGGTCGCG
>WLNV01000114.1 GCA_009699615.1 Actinomycetota bacterium | reverse complement strand
GACATGTCAAGCCCCTCGGGGGCGGTGAACAGGCACGTCGTCCGTCGCGGAGCCATCTTCAGCGTCAGCAGATATTCCCGGAGCGGGCCATCGACGCAGTCGGACTCAGTCCGGAGGAAGTTGACGTGGTTGCCGGTCTCCTGAGTCACCTCGAAGGCGCTTGGGAACGCCCGCGCCATCGCCCGGCCCCAGACCAGCGGCGTGGAGGCGTCAGCGGTCGCATCCGAGATCGCAAGCTTCACGTTCCTAACGCGCGCCAGCGAAGCCCGCGAAGCGAGACTCGGGACAGGATCAGCCCGGAAGGTGTAACCCGCGCACCAAGGCGCCAATTGAATTACCGAGAGGCCCCCGAAGACCGGGGCACGCGAGACGACGTTGCGCACGATCTGCGCGCGCTGGCGGGCAGACGGCCGGTCGGCATAGTCGGCACAGCTGATCGCGGAAAGTGCCCCCCCGTTGGGCGCCATGCCGCCGATGTCCTCGGCCTCGGCTATTGAGAGAGCCTTGCGCAGCGCAGCGCGGGCATCGTAACCGCCGGGGCCAACGATCCGGGCCGCCGCGACCTGCTTGGCCAGTGCGGTGATCTGCGGCCAGTTGGTCTGCGCGGACAGCTGGTTGATGATGATGTTGAGCCAGTCGTACCCGCCCAAACGAATGCTGCGCCCGGCAGTTCCAATGTCAAGCCGGGAAGCGAAGAGGCTGTCGCGCGTGGCGATCACCGCCGCGTAGGTGGCAGGGCTGACCGAACGGATGAACCTCAGCGCCTCGTCGCTGGACCCGGACCGCCGGCGGGCGTAGTCGGCCACGCTTCCATTCGGCGAGATCGGAGCGTCGAGGATGATCGCCCGCACCCTCTGCGGATAGCGGTAGGCGTAGACGTAGCCGATCCTCGTGCCGTAACTCATCCCCCAAAAGTTCAGCTTGGCGTCACCGACCGCGGCGCGCATAGCATCGAGATCACGGACCACATTGTTGGTGCCAACGTGGGCGATGAAGTCGGCGCTCTTCCTCTGGCAGGCGCGGTTCGCCTTGGCGATCCCGGGCGTCAGCGCCTCCGTGACCTGGACCCAAGGGATGTTGGCGACGTTCGGCGGGCCTCCTTGCGCCGGTTCGCAGTCGAAGGCCGGCCGGGTCTCGCCGACCCCGCGAGGATCAAAGCCGACCAAATCAAAGGACTTCCGGAGCGATGGCGACGTGGCAGGCAACCCCCATAAATCTAGCCCGGGCGCGCCAGGGCCGCCAGGATTAGTAAAGAGAGTCCCGGTCTTCGTGCCCGACGCCGGAAGTTTCTGCAGCGCCAGCGTGAACTGCTTGCCGTTTGGCTTGCCGTAGTCGTAAGGAACCTTGAACGTCCCGCACTGAAGCTCCGGATAGAGCTCATCTGCTAAGTCCGGATCCGGATAGGCCTCTTTCGGGCAGGTCGTCCAGCTGATCTGCGCGGCCTGAGCGCTAGCCCCGGAAACAGGGCCGAAAGCGGCCGCCACGACGACGAAGGGAAGGAGCGAAAGAAGCTTCGTAGGCAAGATCATCATGGGAGACTACCGCAGTAGCTTCTACGGTGCGGCAGTTGCGAGCTACAACTCAGAGACGCCGCGTGAGCGGCGTCTCTCCGCAAGCCCTCCACCGGACTCGAACCGGTGACCCCTTCCTTACCATGGAAGTGCTCTACCAACTGAGCTAGGAGGGCGCAGGCTCGGAGGATAGCTTGCGCCGCGCGGCGGGATCGCGCGCCCGTCAACGAGCGCGGACTGAAGTGCTCATCCGACAACCCTGATCTTGCTAAGAACGACGCCCTTGGTCGTCATCAGGCGCATCAGCAACCCTCGCTTGCCGGCCCGCTGGAACTGCCGCAGCCCGGTCTTCGTTAGCGGCACTTTCACGCTTGCGGTTGCGCCCCCTGCGATCAGCGGGGTAATGACCCTGTACGCATTTCCGTTTGGGTAGCGAAACAGGAGGCGATCCTGAGGACATGCCCCCACAGCGGGGCAGGCGAAGATCAAGGTGACCGACTTCCGCACGACCTTGATCGTGCTCTTCTGCCGGGACGAGAGCCGAGTCGTTCCTCGCGGCGCTGGCACGGCTACCGGGACGATCCCCGCCGAAGCGCGCTTGATCACGTCGAAGGCTGGCCTGCGCCGAACGACCGGGTTGTCGGGGAGCGGATCCGGCGCATCCAAGATCCCCTCCGAAGCAAACGCTCCCGAGCCCCAGTCCCTCTGGGTTACGAAGAACTTGTCAGCCCCCGCGCCGATGATCCCTGGCATTGCGCTGGCGAGGAACTGTGCTTGAGCCTCCTCCCCGCCCTGAAACTTCGTGTCGTACTGAAACGCGGTCGCAGCCGGATATCCGAACTCGGTCAGCCAGAGCGGGCCGCGGATTCCGTGCGCGTCGTAGTACTCGCGCCAGGCACTCACGAGCGTGGCGGTCCCGCGGGCCGACGTCCTCAGGTGCATTGTTGGGATGTCAATCTTTGCCGCGAGAGAAGAGTCGGAGTCCAGCACCGCATCGGTGAAGACGGTGTCTGAGATGCGAGCAACGCCGCCAATCGCGACCCTCCCGGCAGGGTTGGCGCCGTGGACGCCGTCGGCTGCTGCTGAGAGCATCCGCGCGTACTGCACCGGAGTCCCGTAGAAGGCCCGTGACGTGTCCGGTTCGTTGATGATTTCAAAATCGTTGATCACTCCGGCGTAGCGCGCAGCGACGTCAGCGACCATCTGTTGATAGCGGCCAAGATCCGCCGCAGGGCAGTGGTATGCATCCTCGCGCGAGACTCCCGCCGGGCAGTCGGCGATGAACCACGGCGTCGCATAGACGTCGGCAAGGACGCGGACCCCGTAGCGGTTTGACAGCTCGGCGTACTGATCGGTGGCAGCCCAGTTGGTTTGGTAGAAGGGATGACCGCGGTACTCGCCGCGCGTGAAGATGGCACTCAACGAAAGATCGACTCTGATCGATGACGCGCCAGCCGCTTTCGCCTGAGCGAACATCTCCTCTTTGGCGCTGTATGGCGTGGTCGGGAACAGCATCGAATGAAACCCGACGTGGTTGGCGGGCGCCGAACGGAGCTGCTGGCTCGGCGTGAACGCAGCCGCCGATGCAACCCCGTAAAGGGACGCGGCCAGTACCGCCGAACATATAACCGCCTTCATTGCTGTTGACCTGCCCGTTGGCACCTGCTGACTCACCTCACCGCGTTTTCGGGGCCCCGAGCGCTCGGTGCGCCCAACGATTGACCGCCATGTATAGATATAGACACCTCGGAGAGCCAAAAGTTGCCCAAATCTGCTGCGTTAGGCGTTGTGAGGGATTACCGTCGCAGGCGCACCTATCTGTTCGCTACCGTGTTTAGAGGACGATGACTGCTGTTCGCGCCCCAAATTGCCTGCGGGCAACGCTTGCTGTTTCGCTCGCCGCGATCGTCGCTACGGCGTTGCTGCCGGGCGTAGCTTCTGCTGCGCTAAAGAAGGAAACATGGCTCAGCGGCGTGACGATTACCGAGTACTTCCCGGCCCCTGAGGCGTGGTTCGTGGGCGAGCGCGTCAACACTCCTGGCATCTCGCGCAAGAGCCGCGTCGACTGGCTCTACTCGGCGCGCGGTATGTCGATGGAGGGCGACGGTGTGGGGACCAACGGCAAGCGCTACCACATCGACAACCTTGGCTCGAGCGGCTGGATCACTTCGCGCGGCAAGAATGCGAGCTTCGGCGTTGGCGGCGTTTTTTCTCCGTTCTGGCGTGGAGAGGGCTATTGGCGCTCGAAGAGCGGCAGCGTCACATTCCCGCTCGAAACCGGCGGCTGGTACGCCGGTACCGGCACGCGCTACGTCAAACCGAGCGGAATTAGCTTCGCATCCGGACCTTCGCTTGACCTCAGCTACTACCGCAGCGTGGCCGTTGACCTCAGCTTGATTCCGCGCGGAAGCCTCGTCTACGTGCCCGCATACAAGTCGAAGAATAAGGATGGCTGGTTCCGCGCCGACGACACTGGCGGTGCGATCGATGGCCGCCACATCGACGTCTACCGTCCGCCGCCGAGCCGCTCATCGGATTCCGGCAACTACATGACCGGCAAGCGGATCTTTGTCGTGCCGAAGGCCCGTATCGCCGCTTACCTGAAGTCGCACGGCGCAGCATCGGCCGCCGCAACGCGCTGAGCGCCCGCGCTTATCTGACGAGTTTGATTCGCTCGGAGTAGCCGAGCAGATCCGTCAGCGTCACGAACTTGTAGCCGCGGCGTTTCAACGTGTGCACGATCTGAGGCATAGCCGCGAGCGTCTGCGAGCGAGGGCCGCCGCCATCGTGCGAAAGAATAATTCCCCCACCGCGGATCTGGCCAAGAACGGTGCTGACAATCGAACCGGTTCCCGGTCCGCGCCAGTCGAGCGGATCGACGCTCCAGAGGACCGAAGTCATCCCTTGCGCGTTCGCGCGGCTGACGAGGTCGGCGCCGGTCGAACCGTACGGCGGGCGGAAGAGGCATGGCGTGAAGCCGGTGGCATTGCGAATCGCGGCGTTTGTGTCGCGCAGCTGCGCACTTGCTCCGGCGCCGCCACCTCCAAGGTTCGCATGGTTCCAAGAGTGATTGGCGACCATGTTGCCGTCACGCAGCATCGAGCGCACGAGTGACCCGTTGGCAGCTACCTGCTGGCCGATCATGAAGAAGGTTGCCGGCACGCCGAGCGTGCGCAGCTCTCGCAGAAATGCCGGCGTGTAGGTCGACGGCCCGTCGTCGTAGGTGAGGGCGATCCGCTTGCCGGACGGGCCGCTGCTGACCTGCCCGGCGCCGTGACGCCGACAGCCGGTGATCTTTACGTCCCAAACGCGAGCCGGATAGGTGCCCGCGCGGGGAACGCGGTGCTCGCATGGTGTCGCCAGCACGGAGGAAGCGGCTGGCTGGTCGCTGCAGCCCGCAGCGGTGGCAGTTACGTAGACGTCCGCGAGCCCTACCCGAAGCTTCGCTGCGGCAGGCTCAAAACGAAGCCGCAACTCCGTGTTACGTGGCTGGCTGACGCTTCCTTCGACGCGCTCGCCGCGCGAGCGAATCTGCCACTTCCCATCGCGGCGGACGACGCAGACGGCGCGGGCGGCAAGCGAAGCCTGATCGAAGACGGTGCAGATCTGACCGCCCTTCGCTTCGTCCAGCAGCTTCGGCGTTATCGCATCAACCGAGCGGTAGACGATCTCCAGCTCGCGGCTGCGCTGACCAAATGAGGCGCCGACGACGTCAAGCGAGCCACCGTCGGCCTTGACCGTGTGCATCTCTCCGCCCTGAGTTGTCGCCGCGCTGGCACTGGCCGCAAAGGCCAGCGAGAGTGCGAGAGTGACAGCTGCGGCCGGGGCGCGCACTTAGCCGGCCTTGACGCTCACAAGGTCAACGTCAAAGACGAGAGCCGCGTTGGCGGGAATCGCGGGCGGTGAGCCTGCTTCCCCATAGGCCAGGTCGGCCGGAATGATCAGTCGACGGCGCCCGCCAACCTTCATTCCCTCAACGCCCTGGTCCCAGCCAGCGATAACGCCACCGCTACCAAGATCAAAAGTAAACGCCTTGCCTGCCTTCCACGAGCTATCGAACTCCTTGCCGTTGGCGAACAGAACGCCGACGTACTGAACGGTCACGCTGTCACCGCTCTTTGCCTCGGCGCCGGT